>JAIKZS010000008.1 GCA_024682035.1 Bacteroidaceae bacterium | reverse complement strand
CATTTCCATTTTGCCATCAATGCAGAAAATCATAAGAACGTAGTCAGAATAATAGACAGCATTGTCTGGAAGATTCTGAATTTTATCAATGATAATAAGGTCTTTACCGTTAAAGTTTAGGTATTCCTGATTTGCTATGGGATCTAATTGTTTCATGGCTGCAAAGTTCGGAATTAATTTCCAATAAAGCATACTCTAAAGGTAGGTAGTAGTGTTCTATTTTTCGCATTTTCAATTTTGGTGCCATCAATATGGAAATAATGAACATTATATTGTGGCTCATATTTCAGAATTTTGCAGCTGAATTTTTAGAAAATTGAAGAAATGAACAGAAAAGAACAAATGAGATTAGTGTTAATGACTATGGCTGTCATAGGTCTGACGGCATGTAGTGAAAACAAATCAGAACGGCAAGTTGAACCTATAGCTGTTGCAACTGAGCAGGTAGGTACAAGCAGTGAACAACCAGGTTATACCTATGTTGGTATGGTAGAGGAAGAATCAGCGACGTCCATCAGTTTTACGAGTTCAGGTATGCTGACCCATGTGTATGTAGAAGAAGGACAGCCGATTCGTGCCGGACAACTGCTGGCAGAGATCGACCCTACCCAGTCAAAAAATATGCTGACAGCAGCAGAAGCTCAGATGAAACAGGCTAACGATGCTTTAGAGCGCATGACTTTGTTGCATGACAGCGGTTCACTGGCTGAGATGAAATGGGTCGAGACGACTAGCCAAGTAGAACAAGCAAAAGCCCAGCTTGAGTTAGCCAAGAAATCGTTGGCCGACTGCAAGGTATATTCTCCTGTCAGTGGCATTGTTGGTAAAGGTGTGAAGAAAACGGGTGAGACAGTATTGCCTGCTCAGTCTGTTGCCTCCATCTTAGACATCAGCAAAGTGAAAGTTGTGATCAGCGTGCCTGAAAAAGAAATCGCGCATTTCACTGCCCATACTCCTACTACTATTACTGTTGAAGCCTTGGGTGGCAAGACGTTCCAGGGAGGCTTTATTACAAAAGGAGTGGAAGCCGATGGCATGACACACACTTATACCATCAAGATTCACCTGTCCAATGCTGATCAGCAGTTGCTGCCAGGAATGGTTTGTCAGGTGCAATGTCCAGAGGCCACTTCTTCATCGAGTACCTTAGTTAGTGTACCCATCACTGCCGTGCAAAAGAATGCCCATGGTGAACAGTTTGTTTGGACCGTTAAGGACAACACGTCTCATCGTAGCATGGTGAAGACAGGACGTGCTTTTGGCAACCGCATTGCCATCGAACAAGGCATTGTTAAGGGAGATATCATTATCACAGAGGGCTATCAGAAACTCAGTGAAGGAACGGTCATTAAGAAATAAAAACTATGAAACAGAAGGAAGAAAAAGAAAACTGGGTAGCATGGCTGATGCACAACTACCGCATCACGTTTCTGCTTGTAGGACTCATGTTCCTCATGGGAATATTTGGCTTAGATAAAATGGCAAAGGCCGAATTTCCAGACTTCACCATTCGCCAAGGTGTTGTGGTGGCAGTCTATCCTGGCGCTACAGCCGAAGAAGTAGAAGAGCAGGTGGCACGTCCTCTTGAACGTTACCTTTTTACCTTTGACGAGGTGAAGCGTAAGAAGACTACTTCAAACAGTAGCAACGGTATGTGTACCTTGATGGTAGAGCTGCAGGATAACGTCAATAATAAAGACGAAGTATGGTCGAAGATACGCCACGGCCTGAACACCTTTAAGCAGCAATTGCCCCAAGGTGTATTAGCCATTGCCGTTAACGACGATTTCGGTGAAACCTCTGCCATCCTTATGGCTATTGAGAGTGAACATCGCTCCTATCGTGAACTGAAGAAATACAGTGACGATCTGGCTGACGAACTGCGTCGCATTGAGTCAGTCAGTAACGTGAACCTCTATGGAGAAGTACAGGAACAGATTTCTTTGTATATTGATCGAGAACGCCTGGCTGCTTATGGTATTGGTCAGCTTCAACTCATACAAACACTCAATGCGTCAGGACTGACCACTATGTCGGGCAGCATCACCGGATGGCAGAAAGATGTGCCCATACATGTGAAGAATGCAGCTAATAATGAAGAAGAAATTGAAAATACCATCATTTATACCGACCCATACAATCATGTTGTTCGTGTGAAAGATGTGGCTGAAGTGAAGCGTGAATACGATGTGTCGGAGAGTTATGTAGAATACAATGGCCATCCTTGTGTCATTCTCTCCCTGGAGATGGTGCCAGGTAATAATATCGTGCAATATGGTAAGGATGTGCAACAGATAATGGATGAATACATTGCATCTCGTTTACCAGATGATGTTACTGTTCAGCGCATCACCGACCAATGTAAGGTGGTAGATAATTCTGTGACAGACTTCCTTATTAATCTCATCGAGTCTATGGTCATCATTTTCATTGTCATGCTGGTACTATTCCCCTGGCGTACGGCAGTAGTGGCAGGTACAATGGTACCACTCAACACCTTTATTTCTGTTGCTATCATGTATTTCGTTGGCATACCTCTGAATACAGTAACGCTGGCAGCTCTGATTATCGTCATGGGTATGGTGGTCGATAATGCTATTGTTGTGCTCGATGGTTATTTGGAATATTTGAAAAAGGGTACAAGCAGATGGCATGCCGCAGCCCGTTCGTCCATGCATTACTTCACGCCCATGGCACTGGCTACCGCTTGTATTTGTGCTATTTTCTTCCCAATGTTGGCCGTCATGACGGGCATGTCGAAAGATATGCTTTACTGGCTTCCATGGACCATGGCAATCAATTTGTTAGTGTCATTGGTACTGGCAGTGGTATATATACCTATCATGGAAGTGTGGCTCATCAAAACTGATAAAACGCAAGATGATAAGCCCCAAAAGAAAGCTATTACTGACTATGTGCAGGAGGGATACGAAAAAGTATTGGACTGGACATTCCGTCATCCTTGGCTGACAATTTGTGGGGGTGTTGCTACTGTAGTACTCAGTGTAATACTGATAGGTCCACAGTTGATGATTCGTATGATGCCTACTGCCGACCGTAATCAGTTTGCTGTTGAGATATCTTTGCCACAAGGAAAAGGATTGGCCGAGACAAAAGCGATTGCTGATTCTGTATATCGTGAACTGCGTCGCGATGAGCGGGTGGTAAGTGTCACTTCATTCATTGGCTGTTCGTCGCCACGTTTCCATGCTGCCTATGCTCCTAAGTCTGGCGGCAGGAACTATGCACAGTTCATTGTCAACACCACATCGACAAAAGCTACAGTAGAGGTGCTTGACAAATTCGAGCCTATGAGTGATCGCTTCCCTAATGCTTTTGTTAAGTTTAAACAACTTGATTATCAAAATTATACACCTTTCGAATTTCGTTTCTATGGCGAGAACTTAGATTCTCTTCATCGTGTAGCTGAAGATGTAATGGCTTTGATGCGACAGAACCCTGACGTGATGAATGTAAAGACTGATTACGAGGAACGGCGTCCTTTCATAGAAGTAGAGCTTGATCCTGTGGCATCAGCTCAGCTGGGCATGAATCGCACACTTGCCGAACTCGAACTGATGCTCAATACGGGTGAAGTAAAAGTAGGGCAGGTTTGGGAGCATGATTATCAGGTACCTATTATTTTAAAAGATAAGAATAATGAGCAACTCGATTATGCAGGTATCAACAACCTATATCTGTCATCTGGTTATTCCAGCATCCCTCTTCGGCAGATGGCTGATGCTCAACCGGCATGGGGAGAGACGCATATTTTGCACCGAAATGGCGTGCGATGCATCACAGTCAATGTTGAAGCCCGTCGAGGTGTCTATACCAATGCTTTGCAAAGTGGTTTCACGCAGCTCATCAACGACAAAATCAGTTTGCCAGCGGGTGTTCGCTTCGAAGTGGGCGGAGAACCCGAGAATGATGCAGAACAACAAGCACCCATCGGCGATTCACTGATTATCGCATTCATCATCGTGTTCTTCTTCCTGCTGTTCAATTTCAAGACATATAAACTAACTTTTGTCAGTGTTGCCGCCATCTTCCTTGTCATGCCTGGTGCTCTTATTGGTCTGTGGTGGATGAATCGCCCGATTGGCGTAACAGCTGTTGCCGGTATCCTTACTCTGATGGGAATGATTATGCGTAATGAGATACTCATCTTCGAGCATGCCGACGATCTGCGCAAATTGGGATGGACGGCTCGCGATGCTGCTTACGATGCCGGACGCCGTCGCATGGTACCTATCTTCTTGACTACCGCTACCACGGCCATGGGTGTGGTACCTATGATCATAGCCGCCACTAATTTCTGGATGCCCGTGGGCGTCACCATCTGTGCTGGTGGCATAGGTTCACTCATTTTGGTGGTCATCATGCTGCCCGTCATTTATTGGAAGTTATTTGAGAAGAAGAAAGACAAACAATTATTAAGTAAAACTGAAGCGTAATGAAAAAGATAGTATTCCTATTGACTGGCGTGTTGTGTTGTGGTACTGCCACTTCACAGTCAGTATTGACACTGGAAGAGTGCAAGCAATTGGCCCATGAGAATAATATAACTTTATACACCGCCCGCAATAACATCAGCCAGGCAGAACAACAAAAACAACAGGCCTTGACCAACTTCTTTCCACAAGTTTCTGCCATCGGAGGTGGCATGACAGCCAACAAACATTTGATGCAGATGGAGCTCAACTTGCCTGCAGAGATGGCAGCTTCGCTTGCTGCTGCTGATGCTCAGTCGTCCAGTATCGGCATGATAAAGCATGGCGTTATAGGTAATGTAATAGCTATGCAGCCCGTCTTTGCCGGTGGCCAGATTGTCAACGGTAACAAATTGGCCCGTGTGGGAGTGGAAGCCAGTCGCATCCAGCTGGAAGTTGCTGAAGACGAGGTGGAACTTACTACTGAGCAGTATTACTGGCAGGTAGTATCGTTGCAAGAAAAGTGCGTCACGCTGGAGACGGTACGACAGATGTTGCTACAATTGGAGAAAGATGTTACGGCCAGTGTCGATGCCGGTGTTACCACCCGTAATGATTTGTTGCAGGTCCAATTGAAACACAATGAGGTGGAAAGTCAGCTGTTGCAGGTTGAAAACACCCTCTCAGTCTGCCGTCAGCTATTGGCACAGTATATCGGTAAAAACGGACAAGATATACAGGTTGATGCCAATATTCCCTATACTGGCAGTATTCCCATTCCTGAGCGTTATGATCATATGGCCGTCTTGAGTGGTACTCCTCAGTACCGGCTGATGGAGAAAAATGTCGAAAGCCAACGGTTGCAGCATCGCCTGAAGATTGGCGAGCAATTGCCTACGGTTAGCGCAGGGGCTGTTTATACCTATAACAATTTGATGGGTGAGGGCCGTGGTGTAGGCCTGCTCATGGCTACCGTCAGCATACCCATCAGTGGCTGGTGGGGTGGTGGCCATGCCATCAAAAAACAGAAATTGGCACTTGACCAGGCTCGTGTTGAACTGCAGGACAACAGCCAAAAGCTAATCATCAACATGAACAACTGTTGGGCTAATGTCGAAACCAGTCAGCGTCAGCTGGCCATTGCTTACAAATCAATTGAGCAGAGCAATGAAAACCTCCGTCTGAACAATAACTATTATCGGGCTGGAACCACCACCATGAGTGACTTGCTTGATGCCCAGAGTAGTTACCAACAGAGCCGTGACAACTATGTCGATGCTTATATCGATTATCAGGAGAGCATCCTGAAATATCGGCAGGCTGTGGGTATTCGTTAACCCACAGTCTCCCTATATATAATGTTCTCTATTTCATGAATGTTGTCCTTTATGTATTATTAACCGATAATAACAAATTAAAGCAGGTAAAAGAGCATTGATATACTGTCAAAATTTATTACATTTGTGGACGATTTTAAAATGATTGAATGATGAAAAAAACAAATGTAGAGCCAGCACAAGGTAAATTAGGTATTCTTGTCGTAGGTTGCGGAGCCGTTTCCACAACCATGATGGCAGGCGTATTGATGGCTCGTAAAGGTATGGCTAAGCCTATTGGCTCGATGACACAAATGGACAAGATGCGTATCGGCAAAGGTGCGGAAAAACAGTATAAACATTATGGCGAGATTGTGCCACTGGCTTCGCTGGATGACATCGTCTTTGGAACATGGGATGTTTATCCACAGAATGCATTTCAAGCGGCTATGTATGCACAAGTGCTGCAAGAGAAAGATATCCTCCCTGTTCGTCACGAACTGGAACAGATAGTACCCATGTCTGCTGCCTTCGATAAGGATTATGCTAAACGACTGGATGGTAGCAATATCAAACTACTGCCCGACGGCAATATTCCTTCTCGCTGGGAGATGGTTGAGCAGTTGCGTCAGGACATCCGCTGTTTTAAGGAAGAAAAGCACTGCAGTCGTGTTGTTGTGCTATGGGCAGCATCCACAGAGATTTATGTTCCTGTTGAGGAGAAGTATCATTACCAGCTTGCCGATTTAGAAGCGGCTATGCGTGCTGATGATCGTCAGCATGTGGCACCATCTATGTGCTATGCTTATGCTGCCTTAAAAGAAGGGTGTCCTTTCATTATGGGTGCTCCAAACACAACAGTTGACATTCCTGCTATGTGGCAACTGGCAGAGCAGACACACATGCCTATCTGCGGTAAGGACTTTAAGACGGGCCAGACGCTCGTCAAGTCAGGCTTTGCTCCCATTATCGGTACCCGTTGCTTGGGCTTGGATGGCTGGTTCTCAACCAATATCCTGGGCAATCGCGACGGACTGGTGCTGGATGAGCCTGCTAACTTCCATACCAAAGAGGTCAGCAAACTATCCACACTCGAAACAATTCTCAAGGGCGATGAGCAACCTGAACTCTATGGCGACTATTACCATAAGGTGCGTATCAACTATTATCCACCTCGCAACGACAACAAGGAATCATGGGACAACATCGACATCCGTGGATGGATGGGCTATCCCATGCAGATAAAAATCAACTTCCTCTGTCGCGACAGCATCCTAGCTGCCCCTGTTGCTCTTGACTTATGCTTGCTCAGTGATCTTGCCCTGCGTGCTGGACGCTATGGCATACAGCGGTGGCTCAGTTTCTTCCTCAAGTCACCAATGCACGACTATACCCAGGGCGAAGAGGCTGTCAATCACCTGTATCGTCAACACACGATGCTGAAGAACGCTATTCGCGAGATGGGAGGCTATGAAGCTGATGAGGAAGTAGATTAAATTTTGTTTCGGTCAGTGTACCGTAGTCATTGATAAAGTTAATAATCAGTATGGAAAACTTCATGGAAGTTAAATAACGACACATTAACACAATTATATAGCGAAAGGGTGTGGCTCAGCAATGAGTCGCACCCCTTTTTTTGCTCCTGTTTTCTTAATGCTCTTTCAAAGCCTTCTATACTTTCAAACTCGAAAAAGAAGGTAGATAGGTTAAAAGATTAGGTGCATGGCATCATTGAACTACAATTCGTTTTTTGGAGGACTTATAGCTCATTTTTTTATATTAGATAACCACAAAACACACTTCCTGTATTAAAAAAGTGCCAATATTGGCAGATTTTTAATGTAAAGAGGGTGTGATTAACTAAAAATCGCTATCTTTGCACTGTAAAAAGTTGCCAATATTGGCAAAAATTTAACGTAAACGATGGAAATAAAAAGAGATCGATATCTAAAACAACTAATAGATAGCCGTCAGAATGGTTTTATCAAAGTGGTAACAGGCATCCGCAGATGTGGCAAGTCATACCTGTTGAATGTGCTATTCTATCACTACCTGTTAGAAAATGGGGTGGCTGATGACCACATTATCCGCATTGATCTTGAAGACCGCTTGAACAAGGAACTGAGAAATCCAGACATCATGCTCCACTATGTTCATGACAGAATCAAGGATAAAGAACTGTATTACATCATCATCGATGAGGTACAGCTGATGGACGAGTTTGTGGATGTGTTGAATAGTTTCCGTCATATTGATAATGCCGACACCTACGTGACGGGTAGCAACTCTCACTTCCTTTCATCTGATATTCCAACGGAGTTTCGTGGGCGAGGAGAGACAATTCATGTGAACCCACTCTCTTTTGCAGAGTTCTATTCTGCCGTTGGCGGTGACAAGCAAGACGCATGGCGAGAATATTACACCTATGGTGGTCTGCCACTCATCCAATCTTTTGAGACCGAAGAAAAAAAGATCCACTATCTGAAGAATTTGTTTGAGACTGTATATCTCGCAGACATTATTGAGAGGCATAAAATCAAGAATGATAATGAACTGCGTGAGTTGGTGCTTATTTTGGCATCGTCTATAGGTGCTCCATGCAATCCAACTAAACTATCGAATACTTTCAAGAGCGTTAAAAATGTGAGTATTAGCAGTCAGACCATTGCTAATTACCTTACCTTTCTGTCGGAATCGTTCTTGCTGAATAAAGCTATACGCTACGATATAAAAGGAAAGAAATACATAAATACACTCTCCAAATATTATTTCTCTGATATTGGTCTGAGGAATGCCATTTTGGATATGCGCCAGCAAGAGGAAACGCATATCATGGAGAACATCATTTACAATGAACTGATTACACGTGGTTATAGCGTGGACGTTGGGATGGTGGAAATAAAGAAGCAAGACAAAGATGGCAAGTGGTCTCGTACCCAATTAGAGGTGGACTTTATTGCAAGCCTAGGCAGTAAAAAGTATTACGTACAGTCGGCTTTGTCCATTCCTGACAGGGAGAAAGAGATACAGGAATCTCGCTCTCTGATGAACATCAATGATTCTTTCAAGAAGATTATTGTAGTGAAAGACCATATCATGCCTCGCCGCAATGAAGAGGGCATATTAACAATAGGTCTTTTCGATTTCTTACTCAAAGAGAACAGCTTAGACATGTAGTCTTTGTTTTGAACGATTGCGAAAATTAGGCATAATACTTTTTGGAGATAGACATTTCCCACTACCATTAATAAAAGGATTACATCGCTAAATTGGTACGTCTATCATGGGAGTGATTATCGTCACCTACAAAGTTGATGCTTAGAAGGTTGCTCAAAAACTGACATTTAACACACAATTATATAGCGAAA
>JAIKZS010000164.1 GCA_024682035.1 Bacteroidaceae bacterium | reverse complement strand
GGACGACAACTTCCAGAAAGGCAATCTTTATTATAGTGTGTTAGAGGGAGGTAAGCATGAATCAAGTACCTTTGCCCCTCATTATCTATATACAGCTTTGCCAGAATTTTTCGGACGTTAACAATAAGGGTGTTGGCTACTTGTAATTAGCAATCAACTCATGGTCCACATTCTTGCGGATTCTATCATACAAAGGTTGGGAGAGCTTACGCATCTCAGCCTTTGTTTTTTCATCCAGTCGGAGAATCTGAACACCGTTCTGTTCGATTATCTTTATGCGTGAAGCAATGCGCTCGTCAGACTGACTGCGGGCATAGGTCTTGGCTGTCGCTGCAGCTTGACGGATGAGCTGACGTTGTTCTTCTGACATTTTTTCCATAAACTTACTACTGACAATCAGCGAAATAAGATGTGGTAAATGATTGGTCTCCAACACATAATCTTGCTGTTCGTAGAGTTTATTAGAGACGATGACCTCGTAGGGGTTTTCTTGGGCATCAATAGTGCCTTGCTGCAATCCGATATAAACTTCTGAAAAGGTCATGGGAGTAGGACTGGCACCTAAAGCTTTCCAGAACATCAGGTGATAAGGATTCTCCATCGTACGAATCTTTTGTCCCTTAAAATCTGTCAATTGGTTCACACGGGTATTGGTAGTCATCACACGAAAACCTTGATCGGCATACCCTAATATTTCATAGCCTCCACGCTGATATACCTCACTGATGCGATTGAAAAAAGCTGGATTATCAACGGCTTGTCGCACCGTTTCGATGCTATCGAATAGAGCTGGCATATCAAAAACAGCCACATCGGGCATAAAAGTTACTTGGGGGGCCGTATTCTGTACGACAAAAGGTATATCGCCATCCTTACAAGACTCCAATAATTCACGATCACCTCCTATCACACTATTGGGATAGACTTGAATTTTCATGGCACCTCCACTCAGGCGTGCTACTTCATCAGCAAATTTCTCGGCAAAAAGTTGCGTGACCGTGTTTTCCGGACTTGACGTACCCAAGGGCCAAGCATAACGCTGTCCTTGTTGGCCCCCCGAACAGGAAGTGAAACAGCCAACAAATGCCAATATACATATATATAATAGGGTTCTCATACAAACAACAGACTGATGGCTGGTATAAAAGTTATTAACAACAAAGCCACGAGAAACAGTACAATCATCACCCACGCCTTTCGCACAATATGCACGACGGGTATCTTTGTCAACGAACTGGCAACAAACAGATTTACTCCGATGGGGGGTGTCACGAAACCGATTGCCAAATTCACTACCATCATCACACCAAAATGAATAGGATTCATACCAATGGACGTCGCTATAGGCAGCAAAATAGGCGTAAGAATCAATATGGCAGGGGTGGTATCCATCACCATGCCCACTAACAACAAGAAGACATTAATGACCAATAACAATATAATCTCATTGGTAAAGTTTCCTAATATCCAATCGCTTACAATCTGTGGCACCTGCATGAGCGTGAGTACGCGCGAAAAGGCCATCGAGGCCGTCAGGATGAATAAAATGGGAGCATAGGTGCGCATGGCTTCTCCCAACAACTGCCATAATTCACTGAAACGGATGGTCTTGTATATAAACAAACTCACGATAAGTGAATAGAATACCGAAATAACTGCTGCTTCGGTAGGCGATGCAACTCCACTGTATATGGCGCCCAAGATGATGACCGGACTGAGTATGGCCCAAAAGCTATCGGCAAACACCCTCAGCCATCCTTTTGCATGCAGTTCTTGTAACTTTCGTCCTATCTTCTCGCGGTCTTCTCCATGCCGTTTGCAATAGACGAAAGCATAACCGATGAGCAAAAGTGCAATCATGAAACCTGGTATGATTCCAGCAATAAACAGCTGACTTACAGATTCTCCTGAAGCCAAGCCATACATAATAAAAGGTATGCTTGGGGGGACAATTACGCCCAAACCGCCTGCCACTGCTACGATGGCTGTCGAGAAATCCTTCTCATAACCCAGTTCAATGAGCAAGGGTATCGTCATGCTTCCCACAGCTGCCACTGTGGCTGGAGCCGAACCAGAAATGGCACCATAGAACAAGCAAGTAATGATTACTGCTGCTGGTATGCCTGCAGTACGTTTGCCCAAAAAATAAGAAAAGACATCAAATAACTTCGTGGAAATCTTGCCATGCGACATCAGAACACCTGCCAGCACAAACATGGGTACTGCCAACAAAGGGAAACTGTCGATGCCACCTACCATTGACCTCACCACGAAGGTAGCAGAAGCAGTGAATGAATCATCCATCGCCCCTGGTAGCACCGAAACGATGCCTAACGATACGGCCACGGGTATAGCGAGCAGCAAAAATACAAAGAAAAGCAGTATGATGGCTATGGAAGACATGATACATCCTCCTTTCTCTGAGCTGCTTTCAGTTCTTTCCAATTATGGTATTCGGTGTTATGACGGTAATTGGCAAGCTGTAAAAAAAAGCGTTCCAAAATTCTGACGCAACACAAGCAGAAGCATATCAGCGGAGCAGATTGCACATAATACATCGGAATGCCACATGCAGGACTTACTTGTCCGCTTGCTATGGTAGTCAGGAGGTAACGCCAAGCATAAGGAATGATATAGACAAAAAAGGCAAGTTCTACAGTGAGGTTAAACATTTTCACCAAGGCTCTGCCCCTTTTGGAGAAAAAACGTATGATGGCATCAATACGGATAGAAATTGTCAGTTTGGTGCATAAACTTACGCTCATGAAAGCCGACCAAATGAACATGTAACGAGTAATTTCTTCAGACCATGATAGGGAGGTGCCTAAAACATAACGGCAGAAAATTTGAATCATCATCACGACAGCCATGCCACAGAGCAAGGCTATCATGACATGCTCTTCCAATTTATCATATATCAGTTTCAGCAACTTCATTCAATCAATGTCTAAATACTTTTTCATGTGCGCAATGTTCATCGTCTTGCCCGTCCAGAGTCTGAAAGCTTCTGCCCCTTGGAAGAGCATCATCCCATGTCCGTTCATATAACGGCATCCTGCCTCACGGGCCATCTCCAAAAACTTGGTCATCCGAGGGGCATAAACAGTATCTGTCACGATCAGGTCTGATCGCAAGTAACTCATATCAGGCAACCAAGTAACCCCTTCATAAGGCTTCATGCCCAAACCTGTAGCATTGGCCAGCAAACAACTTTCTGCAATTTCCTTCCGCAAAGTATCATGATCAGCCAAGTCATAAATCGCTGCCTTACAATGGGTATGGGCATTTATCTTAGCAACCGTTTCCTCGCCTACCTCAAAGAATTTATCTTTAACATTGAAGATGGAAATTTCGCCTACTCCATCGAGAGCAGCCTGTATCTGGATAGCCGTAGCAGCACCTCCTGCCCCCACGATGGTCATTTTTTGCTCTTTCAAGTCGATGCCTTTATCTTTCAACGCAGCCATATAACCAATGCCATCAGTACAATAGCCAGTAAGCACCCCGTCAGCATTCACGATGGTATTTACAGAACCTGTTAATTCTGCCTCCCACGAAAGTTGATCGAGATATTTCCCTACCACCGTCTTATTGGGCATCGAGACATTAGCTCCACGCATCCGCAAGGCCCTGATTGCTTCCACGGCCTCCTTCAGTTTACTATTGTCCACCTCAAAAGCCAACTGGATGCAGTCTATACCAGCCTCACGAAACGCTTCGTTCTGCATGGCAGGTGAGTTAGAATGCCGAATAGGATAAGCCATCAGTCCTACCAATTCTGTATAGCCACTGATCAACGATTTGTCATTCATTTCCATCTTTCTATAAAACGCCTACAAAATTAATAAAAAAGATATAAGATGCTGTTCTTTCCCCAAAAATAGTTTTGTAAATACGTCAAAGCAGTTGCAAGCTGTTAAGCATCCATCTTATTACTATACCATTTTGCCATCAGCGCCCCGCTGATGTTGTGCCACACGCTGAACACGGCTCCAGGGATGGTGGCAAGGGGATAGGCTGCAAAATGTAACACGGCAAGCGAGGATGCAAGACCAGAATTTTGCATACCCACTTCGATTGATACTGCCACACACTTTTGCTTTTTAAGACCCAGCAAATGACCGATTAAATAACCCACAGCATAGCCACTAAGATTATGCAAAATCACTACTGCCACTATCAATGCGCCAGAAGTGAGGAGTTTAGCAGCATTATGAGATACCACAATACCTACTACCATCATGATCATTAATGTTGAAAAGGCAGGTAAATAAGCTACTAATTGCTGAGTAAACTTGGGGAGGTAGTGTTGGCATATCAAACCTCCAGCAATTGGTGCAATGACCACATAGAGGATACTTTTAAGCATGCCCAGCGTATCAACATCCACCATGGTGCCAGCTAATAGCCACACCAATAGAGGGGTAAGCACTGGGGCCAGTATGGTAGAGGTTGTTGTCATGCCTACAGACAAAGCCAAATCGCCTTTAGCCAAATAGGTAATAACATTAGAGGCGGTTCCACCAGGGCAACAGCCTACTAATATCACGCCTAAAGCCAGTCCTTCTGGCAAGGTAAAGGCCTTTGCCAATATCCAGGCCAGCAAAGGCATAACGGTAAACTGTGCCAAACATCCCAACAATACATCTTTCGGGCGACTGAACACGATGCGAAAATCATTGGGTGACAATGTTAGACCCATGCCAAACATAATTAAACCCAAAATAGGATTGATATACCATGTGTCGATATACAAAAACGAAGCTGGAAAGAACAATGCAATCAGTGTCACTATCAGTACCAAAGCTGCCATCCATTTTGATATGAAACCACAGATTTCTTTCATCCCCCTTTTCCTCCTAATAATTATATGATACTTATGTAAAGCTGCAATTTAATAAAAAAAGGATGTGTCAGCATTGACACATCCTCTGTAGGGTGGGCGTTGACGGATTCGAACCGCCGACCCTCTGCTTGTAAGGCAGATGCTCTAAACCAGCTGAGCTAAACGCCCGTTAACTTTTCTTCTTTGAAAGAGCTATATAGATACCTTGCGTTTTGTTCTATTCTACTATGGTAGCCTTGTGGGCGTTGACGGATTCGAACCGCCGACCCTCTGCTTGTAAGGCAGATGCTCTAAACCAGCTGAGCTAAACGCCCAAGGCTCTTTCTTTTTGGAAAAGCGTTGCAAAGGTAGTGTTTATTTTCTTTCTACCAAAATCTTTACGCAATTTTTTTTGATTTATGTACAAAAAAGGGGAATACAGCCACAAAAAGGGGAAACATCTTATGATGCTCCCCCCTTCCCTATTATCTTAAAATGATCTTAGAGTTCGTATTCCTGCCAACTCTTAATCTTGATATCCTTTTCAGATACCTGACAAATTGCCTCAATAAAGGCACTTGCCAAACGAGCATTGGTAATCAGTGGAATATTGTGATCTACTGCTGCACGGCGAATGCGATAGCCATTGGTAACCTCACGTGTAGTATGGTTCTTCTGTACATTGATGATAAGATCAAACTGATGTCCTGCAATCATGCGCATCACATTATTAGCTGCATCTGGGCGCTCATCTGGCCAGAACACAGGCACAGTATTCACACCGTGTGCATTAAGGAAGGCAGACGTACCTGCAGTAGCGTAAATCTTAAAGCCCTTCTGATTCATAGCGTGACAAGCATCCAGCAGGTCAACCTTTGATTTCATGGCGCCTGACGATACCATCACTCCTACTTCTGGGCGAGGTACCTTGTAACCTACAGCAATCATGGCCTGCAACAAAGCTTCATTTACATCGTCACCCAAGCAACCTACCTCACCTGTTGATGCCATATCTACACCCAAAACAGGGTCGGCATTCTGTAAGCGAGAGAAAGAGAACTGTGGAGCTTTTACTCCAATCCAATCGATATCGAATTCAGACTTATCAGGTTTGGTATATGGAGCATCGAGCATGATGCGAGTAGCTGTCTCGATAAAGTTGCGTTTGAGCACTTTACTAACAAATGGGAAGCTTCGAGAAGCACGCAAATTACATTCAATTACCTTCACTTCGTTCTTACGAGCCAAGTACTGGATGTTGAAAGGTCCAGATATATTGAGTTCTTTCGCAATCTGACGACTGATTTGCTTAATCTTACGACCTGTTGCATAATATATCTTCTGAGCAGGGCAAACCAGTGTAGCATCACCCGAATGAACACCAGCAAATTCAATGTGCTCAGAAATAGCATATTCCACAATCTCACCGTTCTGTGCCACTGCATCAAACTCAATCTCCTTCGTATTCTGCAAGAACTGAGACACCACTACGGGATATTCTTTTGATACCTTAGCTGCAGCCTTCAAATAAGTTTCAAGTTCACTATCATCATAGCATACATTCATCGCTGCACCTGACAGCACATAAGAAGGACGCACCAATACTGGATAACCCACACGGTCAATGAATTCTTTGACATCTTCCAAGTTAGTCAGCTCCTGCCATGCTGGTTGGTCAATACCCAATTGGTCGAGCATTCGTGAGAACTTATCGCGGTTTTCTGCACGGTCAATACTTACAGGAGAAGTGCCCAATACGGGTACCGACTGACGATAGAGTTTCATAGCCAGGTTGTTAGGAATCTGACCTCCCACTGAAACTACCACGCCACGAGGTTCTTCTAAGTCGATGATATCCATCACACGTTCAAATGACAGTTCGTCGAAATACAAGCGATCGCACATATCATAATCGGTAGATACCGTCTCAGGATTATAGTTAATCATGATAGACTTATAACCCAATTTGCGAGCAGTCTGTGTAGCATTCACAGAACACCAGTCGAACTCAACAGACGAACCGATACGATAAGCACCAGAGCCCAACACTACTACAGATTTCTCGTTATGATAGTAACGCACATCATAACCCTCTGTGCCGTATGTAAGATATAAGTAATTTGTCAAATCAGGATGTTCAGAAGCCACCGTATTGATGCGCTTAACCGCAGGCAGGATGCCCAATGCTTTACGACGGGCACGCACGTCTAAGTTCTCTTTTTCATAAGTAGAGCCAGAAGGATGCAGAACGAAACGTGCTATCTGGAAATCAGAGAAACCTAAACGCTTTGCCTCACGCAGTTCATCAGCAGGCAATTGATCCAAGCTATTGTAGCCTTTCAATTTCTTCATATAATCCACCACATTCTTCATGCGGCTCAAGAACCAAGGATCAATCTTAGTGAGTTCTTCTACGCGCTCTACGGTATAACCCTTTTCGAAAGCAACAGCAATGGCAAAAATACGCAGGTCGGTAGGATGTGAAAGTTCGTGGTCGAGATCATCGAATTGCACACTGTTACCCACAAATCCGTGCATGCCCTGGCCTATCATGCGCAAACCTTTCTGAATGACCTCTTCAAAGCAACGGCCAATTGACATGATTTCACCAACCGACTTCATGCTACTGCCAATTTCACGACTTACGGTAGCAAATTTGGTCAGGTCCCAACGTGGAATTTTGCAAATGAGATAGTCCAGCTGAGGAGCCACATATGCTGAGTTAGGCGTACCCATCTCACCAATCTGATCTAAGGTATAGCCCAACGCAATCTTAGCAGCTACAAAAGCCAACGGATAACCTGTAGCCTTTGAAGCCAAGGCAGATGAACGGCTCAGACGAGCATTCACCTCAATGACTCTATAATCGTTAGTTTCTGCATTGAAAGCAAACTGAATGTTGCATTCACCTACAATGCCCAAGTGACGTACGGCTTTTACTGAAAGCTCTTGTAACATTTTGGTCTGCTCCTCCTTCAATGAACAGATGGGGGCTACTACAATACTCTCACCTGTATGAATGCCCAATGGATCGACATTCTCCATAGTAGCTACCGTAAAGCAATGATCGTTAGCGTCACGGATTACCTCAAATTCTATTTCCTTCCAACCTTTCAATGACTCTTCTACCAGAATCTGACTACTGAAAGTAAAGGCACTTTCAGCTAATTTCAGAAATTCCTCTTCATTCTGACAGATACCACTGCCTTGTCCACCTAAAGCATAAGCAGAACGAATCATGATAGGGAACCCTATTTCTTCAGCAGCCTTGAGTGCTTCACGCATGTTGTTTACAGCATGGCTCTTAGGCGTCTTCATAGGAATCTTATCTAGCTCTTTTACAAAAAGGTCTCGGTCTTCGGTGTTCATAATAGCCTCTACCGAGGTTCCTAACACTTGTACACCATATTTATCTAATATTCCTTCCTTAAACAAATCAGTACCGCAGTTCAACGCTGTCTGTCCACCGAATGCCAACAAAATACCATCTGGACGTTCCTTTTCAATTACTCCTGTAACAAATTGAGTTGTAATAGGTAGGAAATAAACTTTATCGGCTATACCCTCCGAAGTTTGGATGGTAGCAATATTGGGATTAATCAGTACTGAGCTGATTCCTTCTTCTCGCAATGCCTTCAACGCCTGAGAACCAGAATAGTCAAACTCACCTGCCTGGCCTATTTTCAACGCGCCAGAACCCAAAACCAACACCTTATGCAAATTCTTTTTCATAATGCTATATATATTTTTCCTTTTATTTCAATTAAAAAAAAAGCTGCCTCCTACAACGGAAACAGCGTCATATTTTTGTTCATATATTACCCGTATGTTGTGAAACGTGTACTTGCATCTTTTCAAGATTTAAAAAACTGTGCAAAGTAACAAAAGTTTTTTCAATCTTGCAAATATATGGCTCAAAAACACACACTAAATTTACACCTTATATATATATGATGAGTAAAGCAAACGAAAAGAAATGAAAAAAAGAGCAGCAGAAAAAATACTGCATTTTAAAAAAAAGGTAAAAATATTTGCACGTTTGTTTAAAAAGATTTAAGTTTGTAAACTGAAAAGTGAAAAGAAATATGCATTTACAGCGGTATTTGCTTAATAAACCCTTAACAATAAGGGGAATATGTGTTGCGTAAACATGAAAATGAGGTGTGCATGTGAATGTATGGGCTCATCAAGAAGAAAGAAAGAAAAAAAGATTTATTATAAGAAAAGTTTTACATTAACTTAAATTTTTTTATTATGAATGACATTAAATTTTGGAAAAGGACCTTCCTTTGTGGAGCTTCCCTGCTCCTGATCGCCGCAAGTCCAGCAATGGCTTCTGGCGTGGACGCAATGTCAACTGAAGGTGTAGCTGCTGTTCAGCAAAACGG
>JAIKZS010000141.1 GCA_024682035.1 Bacteroidaceae bacterium | reverse complement strand
AATTCATTTTGGGCAAAAGCTTGGCGGCGCATAAAACGCACCTTGAAAGGTGACTTTAAGGCGTAAAATAAAATAATCTATCTTTATAAGATAGGAATATACCTTATTAAAAAAAGATTTGATTTTATTTTGCTGGTTTTTCTGTTTACACTATCTTTGCAGCCAAATATTCAAGAACATGAAGATAGAAGAGAAACTGGCTGGCTCGATTATTGAAGCAATTAAATCGCTATACGGGCAAGAAATATCCACCGCCCCTATTCAATTACAAAAAACTAAAAAAGAGTTTGAAGGTCATCTTACACTTGTTGTATTTCCTTTTTTGAAAATCTCAAAAAAGAAACCTGAGCAAACTGCTCAGGAGATAGGTGAGTACCTTTTGACACATCAACAGACTGTATCAGCATTCAATGTAATAAAAGGCTTTTTAAACCTTACCATCGCTTCGTCAGAATGGATTGACATGTTGGCAGACATCAATAAACAGCCAGAATTTGGTTTCAAACCGGTTACTGACAGTTCTCCTCTTGTAATGATAGAGTATTCATCTCCTAATACAAATAAACCCCTGCATTTAGGACATGTGCGCAATAACTTATTGGGTGCATCTCTTGCTAAGATTATGAATGCAAACGGCAACAAAGTGGTAAAAACCAACATTGTTAACGATAGAGGCATACATATATGTAAATCGATGTTGGCATGGCTAAAATGGGGTAATGGAGAAACACCTGAATCTTCAGGAAAGAAAGGCGATCACCTCATTGGAGACTATTATGTAGCGTTCGACAAGCATTATAAAGCAGAAATTGAACAGCTGATGCAACAAGGAATGAGTAAGGAAGAAGCTGAAGCTAATGCCCCTCTCATCCAGGAAGCACATGAGATGCTGGTAAAATGGGAAAAAGGTGACCCAGAAACAAGAGCCCTTTGGGAAAAGATGAACAGCTGGGTATATGCAGGCTTTGATGAAACGTATAAACGCATGGGGGTTTCTTTTGACAAGATTTACTATGAATCTAATACATACATAGACGGAAAGAAAAAGGTGCTTGAAGGACTTGATAAAGGCTTATTCTTCCGTAAGGATGATGGCTCTGTATGGGCCGATCTAACAGCTGAAGGACTTGACCAGAAATTATTGCTACGTTCAGATGGAACTTCAGTATATATGACCCAAGATATAGGTACTGCACAGCAACGTTTCAATGACTACCCCATTGACCAAATGATCTATGTTGTAGGCAACGAACAAAACTATCACTTCCAGGTATTGAGTATATTACTTGACAAACTTGGTTTTACATGGGGTAAGGACTTAATTCATTTTTCCTATGGCATGGTTGAATTACCTAATGGAAAGATGAAAAGTCGTGAAGGAACAGTAGTAGATGCAGATGACTTAATGGATGAGATGGTGGAAACTGCTCAGACAACTTCGCAAGAATTAGGCAAACTTGATGGTCTAACAAAAGATGAAGCTTCAGAAATAGCACGCATCGTTGGTATGGGTGCTCTGAAATATTTTATCCTGAAAGTTGATGCTCGTAAGAACATGACATTCAACCCACAAGAATCAATCGATTTTAATGGCAATACAGGTCCTTTTATTCAATATACTTATGCACGCATCCGCTCCGTATTGCGTAAAGCTAATGAAGCAGGTCTGGTAATTCCTTCAGACTTGAATCTTGACGTTCAGTTGAATGACAAGGAAGAAAGCCTGATACAGCATTTAGCTGATTTTCCTGCTACTATAGCAGAAGCAGCCAAAAACTATAGTCCATCGAGCATTGCTAATTATATTTACGATTTAGTAAAAGAGTATAACCAATTCTACCACGACTTTAGCATTCTCCGTGAAGAGAATGAACAGTTAAAACTATTCCGCTTAACATTATCGGCAAATGTGGCTAAAGTAATACAATTAGCCATGAGCCTGCTCGGTATTGAGGTTCCAGAGAGAATGTAAAAAGATTTCAACTTATAAAATAGAAACATTATTATGCAAAACTTAGTCATAGTTGAGTCACCAGCAAAAGCAAAAACCATAGAGAAATTCCTTGGAAAAGATTACAAGGTTATGCCAAGCTATGGCCACATTAGAGACTTGAAGAAGAAAACATTCAGTATAGACACCAACACGTTTAGTCCTATGTATGAAATACCAGAGGACAAAAAGGAGGTGGTAGCCAAACTGATGTCACAAGCAGAAAAAGCTGATATGGTCTGGCTGGCTTCCGATGAGGACCGTGAAGGGGAAGCTATTTCATGGCACCTTACCGAAGTGCTAAAATTAAAGCCTGAAAACACAAGACGTATTGTGTTTCATGAGATAACAAAAAACGCCATATTAAAAGCGATAGAAGAGCCTCGCAACATTGACATTAATTTGGTAAATGCACAACAGGCTCGCCGTGTACTTGACCGCTTAGTAGGTTTCGAGCTTTCTCCTGTACTATGGAAAAAAGTGAAACCAGCTCTTTCAGCAGGACGAGTACAAAGTGTAACTGTGAAACTGATAGTAGAACGAGAGCGTGAAATTCAAAATTTCCAACCCAAAGCTGCCTTCAGAGTAACAGCAGACTTTACCTGGAAAGGAAATGATGGAAAGAATTACGAACTTAAAACAGAATTAGTTAAGCGATTTTCAACAGAGAAAGAAACAATAGATTTCTTGGAGAAATGCAAAAATGCAGAATTCACAATAAATGAAGTTGAAAAGCATCCCGTTAAAAAATTTCCAGCACCACCTTTCACGACCAGTACACTGCAACAAGAAGCAAGTAGAAAACTCGGATTATCTGTAGCACAAACCATGCGTTTAGCACAAGGGTTATATGAATCAGGAAAAATAACCTATATGCGTACAGACTCTGTGAACTTAAGTAGTTTAGCTATAAATACTAGTCGGAAGGCTATAACAGAATTAATGGGTGAACAATATGTACACAATCGTCAGTTCACTACTAAAACAAAAGGGGCACAGGAAGCTCACGAAGCTATTAGACCTACCTACATTGAACAAGCTACTATAGAAGGTACAGGAGCTGAAAAACGTCTGTATGACCTCATCTGGAAAAGGACTATCGCTTCTCAGATGACTGAAGCAGAACTAGAAAAAACCACGATAACCATTGGTATGAACAACAACAATGAGCAATTTATAGCATCTGGTGAAGTGGTGAAATTCGATGGTTTCTTGAAAGTGTATAAAGAATCAACAGATGATGATAACAGTGCAGAAGATGAGATTCGTCAACTACCATCAGTAGCAAAAGGCCAAAAGCTTAGTTATAAAAGTATTAATGCTACCGAGCGTTTCAGCCAACAACCTACACGCTATACCGAGGCAGGTTTGGTGCACAAACTGGAAGAATTAGGTATAGGGCGCCCTTCAACTTATGCACCTACCATTTCTACTATTCAACAGCGCGAATATGTTGTCAAAGGTGACAAACCTGGTACAAAACGTTCTTTCCAAGTTATATCCCTCATAGATAACATAATATCTTCTAAAACTACAACAGAAATAGCTGGAGCGGAAAAAGGCAAACTGCTTCCTACTGACATTGGAATAGTAGTAAATGACTTCTTAGATGATAATTTCCCAAAGATTATGGACTATAACTTTACAGCAAATGTAGAGAAAGAGTTCGACGACATCGCTGAAGGCAAAGAAGAATGGACAGAAGCCATGCGCTCATTTTATAACGAGTTCCATCCAATGGTAGAAAAAGCGGCTACAAAAAAACGTGAGCACAAAGTTGGAGAACGCATATTAGGTAACGATCCAAATACTGGAAAACCAGTTAGTGTAAAGATTGGTCGCTTTGGCCCAATGGCACAAATTGGATCTGCAGAAGATACTATAAAGCCACGCTTTGCCCAACTTAAGAAAAACATGTCGATCGAAACCATAACCTTAGAAGAAGCACTCGAACTCTTTAGGTTGCCTCGCACATTAGGAGAATACAAAGGTGAAACGATGATAGTAGGAGCAGGAAAATATGGTCCTTACATTCACTTTAACAATGCTTATGTTTCTATTCCTAAGACTATTGACCCACTAAAGATGACACTGGAAGATGCAATAGAATTGCTGAAGGAGAAAGAAAGCAACGACGCTAAGAAGCATCTTAAAAAGTTTGAAGAAAAGCCCGAAATGGAAATTATGAATGGACGTTACGGGCCATATATCGCATTAAATGGTGTAAATTACAAAATCCCTAAAACGGTGAAAGATCCTATAGCTCTTACTCTAGAAGAATGTAACGAGATTATAGCTAAAGAAGAGCAACGAAAAGGAGCAAAGGAAACAGCAAATGCTGAAACCTCTAAGAAAGTTACGCGGAAACGCAAGTAGTAAAAGTTGGGAATAACGATTGACCCCGAAGAGTTATATAAATATTTAACTTTTCGGGGTCAATTTTATTTCAGGATTTCTTTTTCATAACTTCAGTCATTTCTTCCAAAATCGATAAGTTATATCATCAAAAGTCCCTTCATCATTTTGTTTATACATCCTTTGATTAGTAGTTGCCTTACCTAACGGACCAAGATGTCGTATATAAGGCCCCACCTTAATATAGTCAAAATCAGTTTTCTTAATTACAGAAGGAATACGCAATCGGCCACTGTACCACCCTACTTTATACTGAGGATATGCTTCATGTATATATCGTGCCAACTGATTAACCTCAGTAGGAGCCGCATCCCCACCCATGAAAGCAAAGCAAGTAATATCCTTCCCATATTTGGCAACAAAAGTGTCAATTGTATGTTCATCCAATAATGTTCCTATGTCCTCCCATAGATAATGACTATGGCAGCCAGGGCAACGGCATGGACAATTAGAGATGTTGATGGCAAGACTTACTTCATCTGGTATCTCTTGAAACACTATATCGGTATTTACATACTTCAACATGGCTACCCACCTTATTTTGCAGAAGCATAATATCTACGAGCAGCTTCTTCCTGACGTGGCTGTGAGAAATTGCTAACCCTCTTAAGGTAACCAATAATTCGCGTCATATAATCAACATCTTTTGAGTGGCAATGTGGACACTCATGTAAATAACGCTTGTCAATGGTACCGCATTTATTGCAAATAGTATTTGGTATATTGAAGGTAAAATAGTTACATCCCTCTTTTGCAGCAACTTTCAACAACTGCTTGTATTGGTTCTTGCTAAGATGCTCCTCAAGATTCATATGCAAAGCAGAACCTCCTGTGAGGTGCTCTATATAAGGCGCTCCATGCAATTTAAACTTATCCAAAATTGTGAGAGAATCATCTTCCACAACATAGAAATAAGAATTATAGCAATCGCGTGGCACAAAATAGCCATCTTCACGGTCCCATTTAGCATGCTTCACGCCCACATTCTCAGCTGGAATCATTTCACAATTAAACATTACCTCTTTAGTACGATACTGTTTATTATACTTTTCAATCAAGCCTAAAATGCCTTGAACAAAATGCAGATAATCATCGTTAGGAGTTATCTTAAGTCCCATAAACTCAGCAGCCTCAACCAAACCATTGATGCCAATAGTAAGATACTGTCGTGAGATGTTAATATAACCGGCATCAAACAATGGTAACATCCCATGTTCCTGTAATTCCTTGAGATTCTCATTATATGCCAATTGCACCTTATGGCACAAGTCAATAATGGAGCCCAAATATTCCAAATAATCCAACTTATGGTTCACTGCATATTGAATGCAACGATTAAGATTGATAGTCAGGACACTCTTTGAGCCGGTTGATACACCACCAGCACCTAAAGTATAACTGAAGCCGTTATCGGTAATCTCATTGCGCAATCTACAGCAAGAGCTCAGTGAATCAGCATTATCGCTCATATAAGTAAAGAAAGAATGACCCTCAGCATACATTTCTGCCGTGAAATCCCCCCACTCTGGATCAAGGCACTCACCTTCTTTATTGGTGAGAAGAGCCATTGTTTCAACAGGGAATGTTAGCAATGTCTTTGTACGTTCTTTATTAAACCATTTCATGAATCGCTTTTGCAACCAAGACAAACCTTCCCAGTCTGGTTTTGACCCATCAGGAAAATAGAATTCACCAAAAATACTGTCAAAATAATATTTGTCATAATATGCAATATTCCAGAAAACAGCTTGGTAGTTTCTCGCACCAGTTGGCTGATTCAGAGTATATACAATTTGTTCAAAGCAATCGGTAATTATCTTGTCAATAGTACGCTTTCTCAAGCTAAGGTCAGCTTGCTCGTTAGAGCGCTTATAATAATCTTGCCCATATTCCTTCCCAATAAAATAATTCATATACATAAGGAATTCTGGAGTTGCACAAGCACCACTCAGCATACTAGATACCATGAACACCATGTTTACGAAACTTCCACAAAAACTCTTGAGGTTAGTTGGAGCTGTACTGTTACCGCCTATAGAAATGGTTCCCCCAATGAGCCAAGGATACATAGTAATGGATGCACAATAATTGGCCAGACTAGTTTCGTCGTTCTTATATATAAAGTGGTGTGTAAGTTTTTCGATATATTCATCAGCTAAAGACTTACCATACATCTTTTTAATACGGTCGGTCAGTAAACGACGATTCAATCGGATAAAATTTGATTTTGGTAATTCGCCAATCAATGTTGCAATATTTTTATGTTCAACATTTGCATTGGCATCATACTTTGATCCTGTTGCTGCATTTACAGAATCACAATAGTCTGACAAGAATTGCAATTTTGCAAGCGTTTCTCTATCTTCAGAATGCTGTTGACGATACAACATAAAAGACTTTGCTACCTTATAGAATCCTTCACGCATAAGAGCCTCTTCTACTTGGTTCTGGATATCTTCAACTTTGATATCATCATGCATATCCAAGTGGCTCAGTATCTTTGAAATAGTACCTAAATCTGAAGGTTGTCCCACACTCTCAAATGCCTTAACAATGGCATTCATAATCTTGTCTAAAGAGAAACGATCTTTAGATCCGTCACGCTTGGTAATTGTAAAATTCTTAATTTCCATTGTATGTAATATTTCTAATTTCTCGTGGTATTACTGTTCATAAAGTTTTCCGTTTTGGACAACTTTTCTAAAAAAAATAACAAATAGTTTTCCATTTTGTAAAACCGAAACATGGTTACAAAGATACAACTTTTCCGTAATATTGTCCATCTTATAGAACTTTTTTTTGGCTTTTTTTTAAAGCCTTTTGGATGTTATTAAAAAACAATGTAGTATCTTCGTGGCGAATTTATTATAACAATGCTGATATGAAATGGATGGAAAAATGGGGGAAACCCATACTAGATTTACTTTTCCCACGTTATTGTGCAGTTTGCGGAAACAGACTTTATGCTAATGAGCATGCTATCTGTGAGCAATGCCTAAACAAAATGCCTCGATCTATGTATCACACATGGGAAGACAATCCTATGATTAAACAATTTTGGGGAAAGTTCCCTACAGAGAAAGCTACTGCTTGGTTTTATTATACGCATGGATCTCCATATGCCCACATGATACATTTATTCAAATACCATAAGCGCAAAAAACTAGCATTCGAGTTAGGACAGTTGATGGCTTCAGAAATAAAACCATCCGGTTTTTTTGATTCTATCGATTGTATTATACCAATTCCCCTTCACAAAAAAAAGGAAAAACAACGAGGGTATAATCAAAGCGAATGGCTATCCCGCGGCATTGAAAATATTACTGGCATCAACATAATAACCAATGCGGTGGAAAGGACGTGCCCAACTATGACTCAAACGCACAAATCGGCTAAAGAAAGATTCGATAACATGCAAAATGTATTTAGAGCTATTAATGGCAACAGATTAAAGGGAAAGCACATTTTGTTAGTCGATGATGTCATGACTACATCAGCGACCTTGACAGCATGTGCAGATTCCTTACGAGATATAGAGGGAATACGTTTCAGTTTCTTGACATTAGCTTTAAGTGGACAGTTATAACAATGAAGTTTCAAACATAAAAATATAGTTCCAAATTTGGTGGTTCCATTTTTTCTTTCTTCCTTTGTAACTCAAGGAAATATGACACTTATGCAACATACAACAATTCTAAATAACAATATAGCTGAAATAGCTTATATTCAACCATTTGTAGAGAAATTTGCAAAAGAGGCAGAGTTGGATTTCTCGCAAATTTCAGACCTAATGCTCGTCTTAGAGGAAATTGTTGTAAATATAATATCGTATGCTTACCCGAAAGGAACTTTAGGAATAATAGAAATCTCCGCTGAAACAAAAGAAGATAATATAGTTTTTGTTATCAAAGATGCAGGAGTTGCTTTTGACCCCACCGCCAAAGAAGAAGTAAATATAAACTTGGACGTTGAAGAGCGGCCAATTGGGGGGTTGGGATTACATCTAGTGCGTTGCATCATGGACCAGATACAATATGAGAGAAAAGATGGCCAAAACATTTTGACCTTACATAAAAATAAAACAGTAAAAAAAGATCTTTGTTAATAATGGGCGAAGTTACTACATTCTTAGGATTATCAATACAGATTTGGCTGGTCATCTTTGTGGTGATAGTACTGTTTTATATGCTGACACGAACTCGTGTGCCAGCTGAAGTATCTTTTCTTGGGGCGGTTACATTTCTTTTAGCAACTAACATAATTGCCGAACATGACGTTTTAGTGGCTTTCGGATCTGAAGCAATTTTGGTGACCGGTACCTTCTACATTATTTTAGCCGGCCTCATGAACACAGGTGTACTTTACTGGTTAAGCAAATACCTACTTGGCAAACCATCATCTTTCACTAAAGCCATATTCAAAATCATGGTTCCTGCTTCCATATTGAGCGCTATGATTGGATGCTTAGAAGTAACCCATTTATTTACTGACATGGTGAAGATTTGGGCACGAAAATTGGCCATTGCTCCTTCAAAATTACTAATGCCACTAAGTTATGCAGCATCGTTTGGAGGTATGTGCACTTTGTTAGGGCACACATCGAACCTTGTGGTGGCAGGCCTTTACGTTGACCAAACAGGCAAAGCACTTAATTTGTTTGCCCCCTTTATCCCTGGATTTGCGTGCACTGTTGTGGGTATTTGTTTAATGACACTTTTGCGCAATAAGATTCCGTCAAGAAAATCTCCTGATATATCTTTTGAAGACACCAGCGATTATACGGTAGAACTTTTAGTTCCAACTGATAATGAAGCTGTGATGCATTCAATCGATGAAGCAGGATTAAGGAATGTGAAAGGTGGATCCCTGATAGAATTAGTGCGTTTTGACAAAGAGGTTATTTCCCCTGTACCTCCTGATGAGTATATTTTTGGCGGAGACCGATTGGTGTACTCTGGACAAATAAATGAACTACTGGAACTTAAGAATAGTCATGGACTAGTAGTAGCCGATCACCATGTGTACAATATAAACGAGATTGACAGTAACCGAAAGTTGCGCACTGCCTACATAAACTTTGGCAGCGAGTTAATAGGATCAAAGATGAGCGAAGGTGATTTTGAGAAACGCAACGACATGGTATTAGTAGCCGTGGCAAGACAAGGCAAACGTGTGGATGAACAGCCAAGGGAAGTCATATTGCAAGCAGGAGATACATTACTTTTGGAATGTCCAGCAAAAAAAGATACATACTTTGAAACTAGATATAAGCATGCACTTATATTCTTTGATTCGCAGTTTGTTCCTCGGCTGGGAATTCGGACTGTAATATCTGCCAGTATCCTGATAATAATGTTTATGTTATCATCATTTCAAGTTGTTCCACTTATAACATCTACTATGCTGGCTGCAGGAGCCATGCTAATATTTGAATGCTGCCGAATGGATAACATAACCAAATATATTGATTGGAACTTCCTACTCACACTGGGTGCCATGATGGTGTTTTCAACAGCAATAGCAAATTCCGGATTGGTTGATATCGTCTCTAATCCCATTTTAGAACTTTGCGCTGAAAACCCTTATATTATTATGATTGTATCATGCTTCTTAGCATCTATCATGAGCGAGCTGTTCAGCGATGTCTCAGCAGCTGCTGTGTTTTTCCCTTTCATTTATCACCAGGCCATTACATTAGGATGCGACCCAATGCCTTTTACTATTGCGCTAATGACATCAGTTACTATAAGTTATACAACACCTATCAGTTCTGTGACTCACATGCATATTTTCGGGCCAGGCGGATTTAAATTCACCGATTTCCTTCATTTAGGCATTTGGATGCATTTAATTTTGTTAGCCGTAAACCTGATAACTATAATTTTAGTATTTCCTTTGTATTGAAAACAAAAACTATTATAATATGAAAACGACTATTAAAGAATTAAACGACAAGTTAATAGCGGAGTTTTATGGACGACTCGATACGCTTGCTGCCGCACAGACAGCTAAAGACGTTCAACCTATCATTGACTCTAATATAACAGATGTAGAACTCGACTGCAAAGATTTGGAATACATCAGCAGTTCTGGCTTACGTATTTTTATTAGTATTTTAAAAAGTGTAAAAGCAAGAAAAGGTTCTGTTATTGTAAAAAACATCAACGCCGAAATCAAGAAAGTATTTGAGATGACAGGTTTTAGCAAGATCTTTGTTATCAAATAATCTCTTCTACAAAATAAGGCGCATTGCTTAAAACGACATCCAATAACGACGCTCTTCGTCTGCCATCTTTTCGATGGCATAACGAAGTGTTGTGCGTGGCATATCATGCGCATTTTTCTGAAGGAAATCACGAAGCAAATCCATACTTACCCGTTTGCCTAACTCTCTGAGCATCCATCCTACAGCCTTGTGCATCAAGTCATGAGAATGATGTAAGTGTTTTTCTGCATAACGTAGGCACCACGACGGATCACCTTCTTGCAGTGTCTTCAATGTGCAAACCATACTTATACGCTGTTTCCACAGACAAGTGCTATTAGCAAGTTCATTAAGAATTGTCTGTTTATAATTCCTATCCCCTAATTCTGTGGGTAGTAATAACCAATGACCAAGTATTTTAGGAGCTGATAAATCTACCAAATCCCAATTATTAGCATAATCAGCATAGCGAACGTATAATTGCAAAATAGCATCCCGCTCCTTCATAGCTTCTTCATTATCTTCCATGCGCTTTGTAGCCAAATGCTCAAACTTTGCTACTAATATCAAAAAGCCACAAAGTCTCACTTCATGCCAATGGCATGTAAGTAATACTGGCACCTCTTGAAGAGAAAGAGTAGCACTTACTTTTTTAACGACTTCGCGAATTTTAGGAACCTTTATGCCCAGAAAATCATCTCCATATCCATATTCACCAATCCCAGTTTTGAAAAACCGCAGTAAAACCTGTCGCTGTTTCTCATCTTGAAAAGATTGCATCAATGCAATGATACTTTCGGCGTTTTTGATAGTTTCTGTCATTGTTAGGGATACAAAAATAGGAGTTAGATTCTGCTAACTCCTATATCAACTAATTAATTTTATTGGCTCTTCCTCTTGGACTTGAACCAAGGACCCTCTGATTAACAGTCAGATGCTCTAACCGACTGAGCTAAGGAAGAATTTAAGAAAATATCACGTTATTTGCTCTTCCTCTTGGACTTGAACCAAGGACCCTCTGATTAACAGTCAGATGCTCTAACCGACTGAGCTAAGGAAGAATTATGTTTTATTTTCTTAAATGCGGTGCAAAATTAATAGGATATTTTGAAATATGCAATATCTTTGCAAAAAAAAATAAGTAAAATGATAAAAATAATTGGAATGGGCAATGCCCTTGTAGATGTTTTGGTAAGCCTGCAAGACGATAGCATTTTGCATGAACTGCTTTTACCTAAAGGAAGTATGACGCTGATTGATGAAAATAAATTCCATACAATCAAAGAATATTTCAATAAGATGGACACTCATCTATCTACAGGAGGTTCTGCTGGGAATGCTATCCGAACGCTCAACTCCCTTGGGGCTCAAACCGGTTATATTGGCAAAATTGGCAAAGACTATTATGGTGACTTTTATCGAAACAGTCTCATAGAGCAAGGCACACAAGCCCATTTGTTCGTCTCACCATCTTTGTCATCAGGCGTGGCTTCAACTTTTATTTCAAAAGGAGGAGAACGCACCTTTGGCACATATTTAGGAGCAGCTTTATCACTCTCTGCCGAAGAATTAACTATAGATTTATTCCAAGGCTACACCTATTTATTTATCGAAGGGTATTTAGTACAAAATCACGACCTTATAAAGCGTGCTATGGAATTAGCAAAACAGGCTGGTGTAAAAGTGTGTCTTGACTTGGCAAGTTATAATATCGTGAAAGAAGACCATGAACTCTTTACTTTTCTTGTAGAGAAATATGTTGATATTGTCTTTGCCAACGAGGAAGAAGCAAAGGCATTTACAGGAATGGGACCCCAAGAAGCCGTAAAAGAGTTGACGAATTATTGTGAGATAGCCATTGTTAAAATTGGAGGCAGAGGATCTTTAATAGCTACAAAACAAGAAGTGATACACGAACCCGCTTTACCTGTACCCTGTGTTGACACTACAGGTGCTGGCGACTTCTATGCAGCAGCCTTTCTCTATGGTTTGTCCAAGCATTACACATTACGCCAATGTGCAAAAATTGGATCAATTGTTGCAGCAGAAGTCGTGCAAATAATTGGCACCAATCTTTCAAAAGAAAAATGGACTGAAATAAAACATAAAATTTCAAATATATGAAAAGAATGAAAAACTGGCATGCTGTGGCTTTACTGGCATTTATAATAAGTATTGCCACTTTCTGGAGCTTTGAAAAAGGCGAAAGCCATGACTTCCAGATAGCCAAGAATTTGGATGTATTCAACTCAATTATCAAAGAACTTGATATGTTCTATGTTGATACTTTGAATGCCGACAAGACCATTCGCGAAGGAATAGATAACATGTTGTATTCTCTCGATCCTTACACCGTGTATTATCCTGAAGACGACAGAGACGAATTAGAACAAATGCTTAGAAACAAATATGGAGGCATTGGTTCTGTAATCACTTGGAATGAAGAACTTAAGCGATCTGTCATTTCTGAGCCTTACGAAGGGATGCCAGCTGCTGAAGTTGGACTAAAGGTGGGTGATATCCTGATGGAATTTGATGGAGTAGATTTGAAGGGCAAAGATAACCAACAGGTAAGCGAGATGCTTCGTGGTGATGCTGGCACATCTTTTACCCTGAAAGTGCAACGCCCAGGCGAGAAGAAGCTCCTTTCTTTTGATATTGTTAGAAAATATATCGAATTACCATTGATCCCTTATTATGCAAAAATGGAGAATGGCATTGGTTATATCAACCTCAGTACTTTTTCTGGCAATCCGTCAAAAGAATTTAAACGGGTTTTTCAGGAATTAAAAGCACAAGGCATTAATGCCTTAGTAGTAGATTTGCGAGGTAATGGTGGTGGACTTCTTGACGAAGCCATTGAAATTGCCAATTTCTTTGTACCTAAAGGACAGACACTGGTAACGACCCGTGGCAAGACTAAACAAGCCAGCGATACATATAAAACACTAAGAGATCCTTTAGATCTTGACATCCCAATTGCCGTGTTGGTAAATAGTGGAACGGCCTCTTCTTCAGAAATCCTGGCCGGCTCACTGCAAGACCTTGACCGTGCTGTTATCATTGGCTCGCGCACCTATGGTAAAGGATTGGTGCAAACCACCCGTCCTCTACCTTATGGGGGTACCATAAAACTGACGACTTCAAAGTATTACATCCCTAGCGGACGATGTGTACAAGCCATAGATTATTCGCATCGTAATACCGATGGTAGCGTAGGACGTATTCCCGATAGTCTGACTACAGTTTTCCACACTGCTGCCGGCAGAGAAGTACGTGACGGAGGTGGCGTTAATCCTGATATTGTTGTTGAGCAG
>JAIKZS010000140.1 GCA_024682035.1 Bacteroidaceae bacterium | reverse complement strand
AGAGACGTTCTGCTTCTTCAGTAGCAGCAGTTGTTTGATCTGACTCATACTCTTCGTTTTACCTGCCATAACAATGCGTCTTTGATTTTGATTCTTTGACGCAAAGGTAGGAAAAACTTGTCAGTCAAGTGAACGGATTTGGTCCGTTTTGTTGGCGTGGACGGAAAAAGTGAACGGATATGCTCCGTTTTTAAGTCGTCCTTGGCTGGTTTTCAGACACTTGCATTTTCGAGAGTGAACGGACATGCTCCGTTTTCAGGTCGCATTTATGCATTTTTACACATCTCTGCAAATAAGTGAACGGATATGCTCCGTTTTTCTGCCGTTTTTGGCCGTTTTGAACGGATATGCTCTGTTTTTTAAGGCCTTTTTAGGCTGAAATCAGCTCCTAAACTGAACGGATTTGTCCGTTCCAAGTGGGGGGATATGCTCCGTTTTATCTAAATAGAGCATAAGATCTATTATAAGCCAGAAGATGTAGAGCGTATCATTCCGCTCGTTGAGGTCTGGAAGAAAGATGCTCTTTGGCATAAATGTTTTCATCAGGAAGGATGTTGTAAATGAATGAACTGATTATGCCACATAATGCTGGCGTGAAAAGAGTATTGGAGAGTATGAAGGAGGTGCTGGCATTGTACAAGAATGTCACAGGCAATTATCGTCCTTTACTTGATGGTGAGCGTTACCTAACGGATAGAGAGGTTGCTGAATTTCTTAAAGTTAGTCGACGGACCTTACAGGAATATCGTAATAATGGTATGCTACCTTATATCTTATTGGGAGGTAAGGTGATGTATCGCGAGAGTGATATTGAAAGAGTCTTGGAGTCATGCTATCATCCATCACGTTAACAAGAGGGAAAAAGAGAAAGCTTTTTACGTAACTCTGACTTCGTCGAAGTTACTGGTACTCAGAAATGAAAAGAAAAAATTGTTTTCCTTTTGCATTTCACTCGTTTTTTCGTAACTCTGGAAGAACTTGCTGGATTTATTTAAATAAAGGCAGTTTGGGAGATTGAGGATTATCTGGGTTACGGATAAGAGACCGTACTTAATTCTACATTCTGCTATGAACTGCATTCAAAGAACCCTTGACACTGAGCCACCAGCCTTTTTCAATGGCTCTTTGTCGGAGGCAAAAGTACGAAATATCTTTGGGTATGGTATCCAAAATAAAGTCATGATGCGTATCTAAATATGCACACTCTGGAACAAATATATTTAGCAAGCTTTGCCTCTTTTTCTATTTTTTTCTTGTCTAATATAAAGCAAACACCTTCACCCATTTCTGCATAATGTCCCCACATTGCAGGAATATCAAATCCATAATGTTTACCAATATCACGAGTCAAACTTATTTGTTTTACATAAGATAGTTGTTTATAGAATTCTTCAGAAAATGCCTCTATGTTAGTTTCATTTGAAACAGGAATGCACAATGGTCTATATCGTTCGTTTATATCATTCATTCCATCTAAAGAACCAAACTTTAGACTCATACTATCCAAAATTTTAACGGCACTTTGGAATTTAGTATAATGTTATAATCGTTTTGTTCTCAAAAATTGTTCCCTTTCCATTTATTTTTTGTTAAAATTTGTAACCCAATTAATAACTTCATCCTCACTTTTCAAATAATGTACGGTATAATAAAGACTCTCTAAACAGAAATGTTGTATTAGACAGTTCTGAGACTTTGTCATTTCAATTTCGTTCTCCTTTCTTTTAAACGAAGGAGCGTACATTTTTCTATATTTATCATCTATATAATGACAAAGCAGAGTGCTGATGTGTTTTTGCTTATCATATTTTTCAAAAAATTCCTTTTTATGTTTTTGCTCTAATTCTTTTGCCTGTTTTTTGAAGTTGTCGAGCTCCCCACTTCTTAATAGGTCAGTGTATAGATTGCAAAAGCCATTATCTTCGTATAACTGTTCGTAATATGAAGGCAACAATCGTGATAAATAGCAATCTATCCGTTTGTCTTCTTTTGACTTCATATATACATATATTCTATCATCGCCACCAATTTTTGTAATATAATCTGTAACAATATAAATATGATAGTCTGAAACAATAGGGTCAATATCAATCATACGAACCTGTTCTGAGATTTCTTCTATCTTCTTTGATATTATTGGCAAACAATTGTCTTCTTCAAATGCATCTTGACAGCTCAATTGTGAATTTTGTTTTTCCAATTCTTTTATATGCATACTGTGATATATACATAGAGATTCCTCGTTTTCTATATCGTGTACATCTTCTTCTATTATCAAATTTTTATTATGGTGCTTATAATATATACGGTATCTTTTCTTTTCGTCATTAGTGTAGGCAAATAGAGTATATGAATGAGATGTGATTTTGTCAATCCATTCTTGAGTCATAAAAATACGTTCACACAAACTATCATTTCCATGTTCTATATTTGTGTAGGTATATACTTGATCAAGATTTATAGGAATACACTTAACAGTCCCAATTCGTTTTCTTTGACGATTGAAATGAACGGGGATACACTCTACAATTTTAACAGTATCACTTCTGTCTAAAGCAAATATCACAAGTGTTCCATTTTCTAAATCAGCTCTATATCCTGACAAAAAGTATCTCAACTGTCTTCCCATAGCGAAAACATAATATACAATCGTCTTAGTTGAACACCCCTTTTCGTCATTTAGTGGATGAGACTCTCCTACAATTCCAATATGGTATTTTTGTTCTTCCATTTTTCTCAATTAAACTAAAAGATTTTTACAATTCTCCACAAGCATCTCAATCTATAGAAAAAACCGATTAAGTTTAACTGGTTTCAGCAATCAATCTAAAGAAGTCAAGCCGTACACTTTGAAACTAATGCATATATCAACCACAATCTTTGGCATACCGTTTTTTGAAATTCTTTTATTTCGACGACACTAACAATTCCTTCACATCCACGTCGAGGTGGCATGCAATCTCGTAGAGCTGTTCCACTGATGGCTGCACCTTATTAGTCATCCAGCGTGAAACAGTACTGATGCTGTGACCCATCTGCTCTGAGAGCCACGTGCCTGTTCTTTCTTTCTCAGCTAATACTATCTTTAGTCTGTTATAGCGTTGTATCTCCATATCGCTTTTA
>JAIKZS010000082.1 GCA_024682035.1 Bacteroidaceae bacterium | reverse complement strand
TAGCTGTCGGCTATCTCTGCATCCACCTTAAAGTGGCTCAAATCACTTACGATGGCCACCTGACTGCCTTGTCCTACTTGGGCACCCACCTGCGTATTGATAAAAGTAAGGATACCTTTGCGAGGAGAGCGTATCTGCGCATCTTCCAACGTGCGACGCATCTCGTTCATACTCTTGGTACTGATGTTCAGCTCCAGTTCCTTCACTTTCAGGTCGGCTTCCTTCACTCGTCTTTCGTTAGCCAATTGCTGACGGAGTTGCTGCAATGCCAGGCGCTCTGTATTATAATCTAACTCGGCTTGGCGCACGCGATCGGTGGTGCCACTGCCCAAACTATCCAAGCGGCGTTCATTTCTGAGGTTCACTTCCATGCTGCTCAATTTCATTTCTTCTACCTCTACCTTCATAGCCAAGTCGCTGAGAAAAGTTTCATTGTTTACTCGCAGTTGTTCTAACTGTAATGCTTTCATGTGTTGCTCGTCACTCAGTTTGCCATAGTCTGTTTCTGCACTAAGTAAGTCCAACTTCATAATTGGCGTACCAACATCCACACTATCGCCACCTCTTTTATATATTTCCATGATGCGTGTAGTGATGGGGGAATTAATGATTTCCTCAATGGCGGGCGACACTTTGCCTGTGGCTGTAACACTCACTTCAATAGTGCCTCTACTTACCTTACTCACCGTCAGCTCTTCTCTGCTAACACTGGTACGCATCAGGCTCATCACGATGATTCCCGCAACTAATATGCAACCTCCTATTATGCCACCTTTAATAAGTTTCTTACGGCGAGCCAGGTCTTTTTCTTCTTTTGTTATCTGTCTATCCATATTATTATTGTTATTTGCGCTTATTATATTGCAATTGCCGTGCCAGAAACATAAGTTACTGGTAATGAGGATAGACATATAAAAAGAGGTGTCCGTATTCGGACACCTCTTTATTAATATAGTACAGCATTTTACTCTTTATTCGCTCTCTTGCGCTCAGTCTCGTCGAGAATGATCTTGCGCATGCGCATAGACTTAGGAGTTACTTCTACGTATTCATCTTCTTTGATGTATTCAAGTGCTTCTTCAAGCGAGAATTGCAAAGGAGGTGTCAGACGTACCTTGTCATCTGATCCAGAAGCACGCATATTGGTCAGTTTTTTAGCCTTGGTAACATTAATAACCAAGTCGCGCTCGTGTACATGTTCACCTACAACTTGTCCGGCATACACCTCTTCCTGTGGGAAAATAAAGAAACGGCCGCGGTCTTGTAGTTTGTCCAGTGCATAGGCAAATGCAGTACCAGTTTCCATGGCCACCATTGAACCATTGATACGGCGAACAATATCACCTTTAAAAGGTTGGTATTCCTTAAAGCGATGTGCCATAATAGCCTCACCAGCTGATGCTGTCAGCACATTTGTTCTTAAACCAATAATACCGCGAGAAGGGATGCTAAATTCCAAGTTCACTCGTTCTGAACCGCCATCTTCCATTTTAAGTAAGTCACCTTTACGGCGGGTTACCATATCAATAATCTTACTGCTATATTCAGTGGGTACGTTGATAGTAAGCTCCTCAACAGGTTCACACTTCACACCGTCGATATCCTTCATGATGACTTGTGGCTGTCCAACTTGCAATTCGTATCCTTCGCGACGCATGGTTTCAATTAGCACAGAGAGGTGCAGCACGCCACGGCCAGAAACAATCCATTTGCCTTCTACTTCTGTCTTGCTCATGCGCAAGGCCAAGTTCTTATCAAGCTCACGTTCCAGGCGTTCCTGAATATGACGTGAAGTAACATATTTACCCTCTTGCCCATAGAAAGGTGAATCGTTAATGGTAAAAAGCATGCTCATGGTAGGTTCATCAATCGTGATAGGTGGCAATGCCTCTGGATTCTCATAATCACAGATTGTATCACCAATCTCAAAACTATCCAGACCAACAATAGCGCAAATATCACCCGAACCAACTTCGCTTACACGTTTTCTACCCATACCTTCAAAGGTATGTAATTCTTTGATTTTGGTTTTGGTCATTTCACCATTGCGGTGTGCCAAGGTAACGTTCATGCCCTCTTGGATTACTCCACGATGTACACGTCCTACTGCGATACGGCCAGTATATGATGAGTAGTCGAGTGAAGTAATGAGCATCTGCACAGGACCATCCAGTTGTACAGGTGCAGGTATATGCTCAATAATGCAGTCCAGCAGTGGTGTAATGTCTTCTGTTGGCTTTTTCCAATCAGTGCTCATCCAGCCATTCTTAGCAGAACCATATATCACAGGATAGTCAAGTTGTTCCTCTGTAGCGTCGAGATTGAACATCAGGTCAAAAACCATTTCGTTCACTTCTTCAGGGCGACAGTTGGGCTTATCTACCTTATTAACAACTACCACCGGCTTTAGACCTATTTGTAGTGCTTTTTGCAGCACGAAACGAGTTTGGGGCATAGGACCCTCAAAAGCATCAACTAACAACAGGCAGCCATCTGCCATGTTTAGCACACGCTCTACCTCTCCACCGAAATCGCTGTGTCCCGGGGTGTCAATGATGTTAATCTTTGTACCTTTATAATTAATTGATACATTCTTGGAAAGGATTGTTATACCACGTTCACGTTCCAACTCATTGTTATCCAACATTAACTGCCCTGCCTGCTGATTCTCACGAAAGAGATTACCAGCCAGCAACATCTTGTCCACCAATGTTGTTTTGCCATGGTCAACATGGGCAATAATGGCTATATTCCTAATATCCTGCATACCTAATAACTTAAAAACGCGTGCAAAGGTAAGAAAAAAATTGCAAATATTGCTTGTAATTCCAAATATAATGCTTACCTTTGCCCCGCATTTAACGATTTACAATCAATTTTTTAATTAAACATTATGTATTTAGACGCTGCTAAAAAGAAGGAAATCTTCGAGAAGTACGGAAAGTCCAACACTGATACTGGCTCACCTGAGGCCCAGATAGCATTGTTTTCATACCGTATCTCTCATCTGACCGAGCATTTGAAG
>JAIKZS010000076.1 GCA_024682035.1 Bacteroidaceae bacterium | reverse complement strand
GTGCTGGACCTTTGTGCTGCCCCTGGTGGTAAATCCACTTTACTCCGAGCCTGTCTGCATAAAGACAGTATATTGATTTGCAACGAAATTTTGCGTAACCGAGCCCAAGTACTGGCAGAAAACATGGTGAAGTGGGGCCATTCCCATGTAATGGTTACCAATAATGCCTCAGAAGATTTTGCTGATTGTGAGAATGCCTTTGATTTGATTGTGGCCGATGTGCCCTGTTCGGGCGAGGGCATGTTTCGCAAGGACGATGAAGCGATAGCGAATTGGAGTCTTGAAAATGTGACGAAGTGTGCCGAGCGCCAGCGACACATTATTAATAATATATGGAGTGCTTTGAAACCTGGAGGATATTTGGTTTATAGCACTTGCACCTATAATGTGGAAGAAAATGAGCGCAATGTGGCATGGATCATGCGTGAGTTAGGAGCACAGGCATTACCATTATCCATACCCGGAGAAGGTGTGGTGGGCAACCTGATAGGTGAGGACTTCCCGGTTTGCCATTTCTTCCCCCATCGCGTGAAAGGCGAAGGATTCTTTATGGCGCTTTTGCGCAAGAATGAAGAGATAGGTTTTCAGCCGATGCATCTGACAGATGCGGCTGTTTTAGAGAGGGGTTTGAAGAAAAAAGACAAGAAACATTCGGCTTTGCCTGTGAAGGAAATCTTGCAGACTACCCGTCAGTGGGTGCAGCATTCCGATGACTATTATTGGGAAGTGAATGAAGAGGAGGTGAGAGCTTTGCCAGCCCAACTGGCTTCTTTCTATTTTTGGGGCAAGAAACAGGGGTGGAAAATACTGGAGGCAGGTATTCAAGTAGCCACATTGAAGGGGAGGGATGCAGTGCCTGCTCATCCGTTGGCCATGAACATATCCTTGAATCAAGATGCTTTCGCCCAGCAGGAGGTGAGCTATGCACAGGCAATAGCTTATCTTCGAAAAGATGCCGTCGTTTTATCGCCAACAACCGCCAAAGGGTATGTCTTGCTAACCTATAGGCAGCAACCTATAGGCTTTGTCAAGAATTTGGGGAATAGGGCTAATAATCTTTATCCGCAGGAGTGGCGGATTAGAAGCAGTTATGTACCAGAAGAATTTAGAATAATATAAGATTCTGCTCTCTTTTCACTGATAGATGTCAGTATGCATCCTCGCAATCTGTCTTCTGATTTTGCTTAACAAAGAAACTTAATTCGCCTCTTCGTCTTCGTCGTAGAAATCATGCCAATCTTCTTCCTCTTCATCCATGAAGATAGTGGTAGGCGTAATATCTTCATCTTCACCTTCTTCTTCCATTTCCTGTTGCAGATAGGTGATCTCCTTCGGGCGATGTACCAACGATTCGTTGGTCATAGGCACTTCTTTCTGCAGTTCGCTCCAAAGTAAATCTTTCAGCTGTTGGATGCCTAAGCCGGTGATGGATGAGATAAATACATGAGGAACACCTTCTGGCAATGTTTTTTCCATCTCCTGCATGAGCTCCTCGTCCAGCATATCACATTTGGTGATAGCCAATACCCGTTGCTTGTCTGCTAATTCAGGATTGAAATGGATGAGCTCATTCAGCAGTAGTTCGAATTCCTTCTTGACATCGTCTGCGTCAGCAGGCACCATGAACAGCAGCAAAGAATTGCGCTCAATGTGCCTCAGGAAACGGAATCCCAAGCCTTTGCCTTCGCTGGCCCCCTCTATGATGCCAGGAATATCTGCCATCACAAACGATTGGTTGTTGCGATAGGGAACAATCCCGATATTGGGCACCAAGGTCGTAAAAGGGTAGTTGGCAATCTTGGGTTTTGCAGCAGAAACAACCGACAATAAAGTTGATTTGCCTGCATTGGGTAACCCTACCAGTCCTACATCAGCTAAGAGCTTCAGTTCCATGATAACCGTCATTTCCTGTTCGGGTTCACCCGGTTGGGCATAATCTGGAGCCTGACGGGTGGCGGTTGCAAAATGCCAGTTACCCAAACCACCTTTGCCACCTTTGAGCAGTACAACCTCCTGACCATCGTCAGTTACGTCGCAAACATAATCTCCCGTTTCGGCATTATACACCACGGTGCCGCAAGGAACTTCAATGTATTTATCCTCGCCAGCTTTGCCCGTAGATTTGTTGCGTGAGCCATGCTCACCATTGCCTGCTATCACATGACGGTTATATTTCAAGTGTAGCAATGTCCAGTAATTGCGGTTGCCTCGTAAAATAACGCTGCCTCCACGTCCGCCATCACCTCCATCAGGGCCTCCCTTGGGAATATATTTTACACGACGCATGTGCGTAGAGCCTTTGCCGCCCTTTCCAGAACGGCAATAGATCTTTACATAGTCAACGAAATTTGAATCAGCCACAATAATACCTTTTTTTATTTGATAAAGACAAAGTCAATTATTTCACAGCATCGATGGCTTTGCAGATATCTGCAAAGATTCTGTCGAGCTCACCCAAACCATTGATGTGCTGGTATTTGCCATCCTGCTTATACCAATCAATCAAAGGAGAGGTTTGTGAATGATACACCACCAGACGCTTCTTGATGGTTTCTTCGTTGTCGTCAGCACGACCACTCATCTGTCCGCGTTTGATCAGACGATCCATCAATTCATCTTCAGGTACTTCCAGGTCGAGCATGATGCTTACTTCCTGACCACGTTCCTTCAGCATCTGCTTCAGGGCCTCTGCCTGAGGAATGGTGCGTGGGAAACCATCGAAGATCACTCCTTTGCTATTTTCAAAGCTGTCAAACTTAGCAGCCAGAATATCTACCATCAATGAATCAGGAATCAACTGACCTTGGTCAATATAACCCTTGGCAGTCTTACCCAGTTCTGTACCATTCTTAATCTCGGCACGTAATACATCACCCGTTGAGATATGGTTGATACCATACTTCTCGACAATCTTCTCACTCTGTGTTCCCTTGCCTGAGCCGGGAGCACCAAAAATAACAATATTCAACATATTATTTATAATTAATTTATCCTTCGATTCTCAATTCCTCATGCGGCATCATTTAACTACCGTGTAGATGTCAGCATAATTCCTTCCATAGCCATCATAATCCAATCCGTAGCCCACAATGAAATCATTTGGAATGTTCATGGCCACATAATCCAAATCCAAATCTACCTGCAGGTTTTCAGGCTTGGCAAAAAATGTGCAGATGTGTATCTCTTTAGGATTTTTAGCTTTAAGGGTTTCCACCATGTGTTTCATCGTGATGCCCGTATCAACAATATCTTCCAAAATTATCACTATTCTGCCACTGATGTCGCCTTTCAAACCAATCATTTCCTTCACTTCACCTGTGGTATTCATGCCTTCATACGATGCGTATTTTACAAATTGCACCTCGCAAGAGAAGTTAATAAGCTTCATCAAATCGGCTGTAAACATAAACGAACCGTTCAGCAGACTTATAAACAAGGGATCTTTGTCAGCAAAGTCGTGGTTAATCCTCTTGGCTATTTCTTCCACATGTTTCATTATCTCCTCATTTCTTATGGAGATGGTGAAATCTTTGTCTTTTACATGAATCTTTTCCATAGATAGTAGATTTTTGAATGGACAAAATTAGCATATTTTTTTGAGATTACCGAAGAATTGGGACTATTTGTTGGAGAAGTGTGGTGGATTATCTACTTTTGTACGGAAAGCAGACGGCAGTTTGCCGTTGTGTTTGGCAACATTATTGAATTTATACTATTAAAATAAGATGATTATGAAACAAGCAATTAGTACGGAAAAGGCTCCTGCCGCAATTGGACCTTACAGTCAGGCTATCGAAGCAAACGGATTTGTGTTCGCTTCAGGTCAGTTACCCATTGATCCTGCTACAGGACAATTCCCCGAAGGAGGTATCAAAGAACAAACACGGCAGTCTATCCTCAATGCCATCGCCATATTGGAATCAGCAGGATTGAGTTTGGCTAATGTTGTAAAGACTACTGTTTTCTTGGCAAACATGAGCGATTTTGCCGCTATGAATGAAGTATATGCCTCTTTCTTCCAGGCACCTTATCCTGCTCGCTCGGCTGTAGCAGTGAAAGATTTACCCAAGGGCGCTATGGTTGAAATAGAGTGCATTGCCGTGAAATGAATGTCATTCTGCAGGTGATAAAAAAAGGGGGCAGGCCAAGAGCTTACCCCTCTCATTTTTGTATCACCTTGAGTGATTATTCTTTTTCTTTAATGATGAATACTGCACAAGCACCAAGGATGAGCATGATACCTGCAATGACCATCATGTTGATTTCTGGTGACAAACCACCGGTGGGTGTCATGATGCTCAAAATGGTGCCACCCAGTGCAGCAGCTACAATCTGAGGTACGCAGATGGTGCCGTTGAATAGACCTAAATAGGTGCCCATGTGACCACCTGTGAGGGCATTCGTTAGAATCGTAAAAGGCAAAGCCAGCATGGCAGCCCAAGCGCATCCTATGAGCAGGAAGCTTACGAACAGCATGTAGGGGTCGTGAACGAAGTAGATGGAAATGAAACCAATGCCACCCAGTACCAGACTCAAGGAGTAAACCAGCTTACGGTTCTTAAACAATGGAATGACCACTGCCCAAAGAACAGAACCGATGGCTTGTACGGCAAAGATGACACCTACCCAGTTAGCCGCTTCTTGGTATTGAGGACTGGTAGTGTCAAGTACTAATTTTTGAACACCATCAACTACACTGCTTACAGTAGGAGCGTCAAATACATTGGCTGCTATACTACCGTTGGTATAGGTCCACATGAACATAAAGGCAAACCAACAGAAGAATTGTACCAGACCTACTGTCCAAAATGCCTTAGGAGCCTTGATCAATAATTTAAGCATATTGGTTTTTTCCTGCTTAGACTCTTCTGTAATGCCATGATATTCTGCATATTCTTTTGGAGGGAATTCTTTTACCTTGGCAGTGGTGTAAATTACACAAAGAATCAATATGGCTGCACCGATGTAGAATGAATAGATAACAGAATCAGGAATCACACCCTGAGCAGCCGTGTTTTGAATACCAATCCACGCGAAAATATAAGGGAACAGATAGCCTACCAAACTACCAGCATTGCAAAGAAAACTCTGAATGGAGTAAGCCAAACCTTTCTGTTTGTTGTTTACCATATCACCCACCATCATCTTAAAAGGCTGCATGGCCATATTGATGCTGGTGTCGAGAAACATGAGCGAGAACAAACCAAATATCATGGCCGTGCTGACAGCCATGCCGAAGCTACCAGCGTTGGGCAATAGGCACATGACGATGACTGCTACCAATGAGCCAATGAATAAATAAGGAATGCGTCGGCCCCAGCGGGTCCAGGTGCGATCACTCCATGCTCCTACTAAAGGTTGTACGATGATACCTGCCAAAGGTGGTAAAATCCAGAAATAGCTTAGGTTATGAGGGTCGGCACCTAAAGTAGAGAAAATGCGACTGATGTTGGCGCTTTGTAAAGCATAGGCAATTTGTACGCCAAAGAATCCAAAACTAATGTTCCAAAGTTTCCAAAAACTTTGATCTGGGATTTGTTTCATGATAATAATTCAATTTTAAGGTTTTATTGATACAAAAATACTAAAAATACATTATCTTTGTACATCAATACATAAAAAAATATATTATGGAAAATCTAAAAACGCCCCAGCGCCTTCAGTCGCTCGATGCCCTTAGAGGTTTTGACATGTTCTTCATTATGGGAGGCGCTACTTTAATTGCTGCTATTGCGTCTTTTTGGCCTAATGATTTTACCCAATGGTTAGCATCTCAGATGGATCATGTGAAATGGGACGGTTTGGCTCATCATGACACAATATTCCCGTTGTTTCTTTTCATAGCTGGCATTTCGTTCCCGTTTTCGCTGGAGAAACAGCGTTTTCAAGGTAAGAACGAGGGGCAGATTTATAAGAAGATTATTCGTAGAGGCTTGACACTGGTGCTGTTGGGCATTATTTATAATGGTTTCTTGGACCACTGGGATTTTGCTCATGCACGCTATGCAAGCGTATTGGCCCGTATTGGTCTGGCTTGGATGTTTGGCGCATTGATTTTTATGAACACCCAATGGAAAACGCGCGCTATTATTGTGGCCGTGATTCTAATTGGCTATTGGCTGGTATCGGCCTTCGTGGGTGCTCCTGATCATCCTGGTGCCGACCCATTAACGCGCGAGGGGTGTTTGGCGGGATATATAGACCGTGTTCTGTTGCCAGGAAAGGTGTACAATGGTGATTATGATCCCGAAGGCATTCTCAGTACAATCCCTGCCATAGCAACAGCATTGCTGGGTATGTTTACAGGTGAATGGATTAAATTTGAAAAAGAAGGACTGACCCCTGCGAAAAAGGCTTTGTACATGGCTTTTGCCGGAGTGGTACTGCTCATTATCGGATTGATATGGAATACTTTCTATCCATCTAATAAAATGCTGTGGTCGAGCACCTTCGTTGTGTTGGTGGCAGCCTATTCGGTATTGATGTTCGCTTTGTTCTATTATATCATCGATGTGAAGAACCATCGCGGATGGATCCTGTTTTTTGTGGTGATAGGTATGAATTCTATCACTATTTACCTGGCCCAGCATTTCATTAATTTCCAATATATTTCCAATAAGGTGTTTGGCGGATTGATTGGAATGACTCCTGAAACGGTTCAACCATTCCTGCATGCTGCTGGTTATGTTACCATGTGCTGGCTGTTCCTTTATTTCTTATATAAGAAAAAAGTATTCTTGAAAGTTTAACTGCTTGATGTTTAAAGTATAAGAGAGGATGTCTTCATAAGATATTCTCTCTTTCTGTGTAAAAAATAAGCCAGCTTATTTTGTTGTACTCTCTATTTGTAGTAAATTTGCAACCTCAAATTATTAATAGATAAAGATGAACAACGAAATAGCAAGGAGGCGCACGTTCGCAATTGTGGCACACCCTGATGCCGGTAAGACTTCATTGACTGAGAAGTTGCTGCTTTTTGGTGGACAAATCCAAGTGGCTGGTGCCGTAAAGAGCAATAAAATTCGCAAGACGGCAACATCAGACTGGATGGATATCGAAAAACAGCGCGGTATTTCTGTAACGACCTCTGTGCTAGAATTCGATTATCATGATTATAAGATAAATATTCTCGATACTCCTGGACACCAGGATTTTGCCGAAGATACTTATCGTACACTGACTGCAGTTGATAGTGTTATTATCGTGATTGATGCGGCAAAAGGTGTAGAAGCACAGACATTGAAGCTGATGGATGTGTGTCGTATGAGGAATACGCCTGTCATCATCTTTGTCAATAAGATGGACCGTGAGGGTAAGGATCCATTTGATTTGCTGGATGAATTGGAAGAGCAATTGGAAATTAGTGTACGCCCACTTTCATGGCCTCTTGACATGGGACAGCGTTTTAAGGGTGTGTACAATATCTATGAACAAAAACTCAATTTGTTTCAGCCTTCTAAACAAGTGGTGACCGAGAAATTTGAGGTGGATATCAATACGCATGAGTTGGAGCAACATATTGGTGATAAATTGGCCGAGCAACTGCGTAATGACTTGGAACTGATAGAAGGTGTATATCCAGCTTTCGACCGCCAGCAATACCTGGAAGGTAAATTGGCTCCTGTGTTTTTCGGTTCTGCCCTTAACAATTTCGGTGTGCAGGAATTGCTGGATTGTTTTGTAGAGATAGCTCCTCATCCACGTGCGGTCATGGCTACTGAACGTGAGGTGCTTCCAGAAGAACCAAAATTTACAGGTTTCATTTTTAAGATAACCGCCAATATTGATCCGAATCACCGTTCTTGTATAGCATTCTGCAAAATATGTTCAGGAAAATTTGAACGAAATACTCCTTATTATCATGTGCGTCACGACAAGACCATGCGTTTTACTTCACCTGTACAGTTTATGGCGCAACGCAAGAATACGGTAGATGAAGCGTGGGCTGGTGATATCATAGGTTTGCCTGATAATGGTATCTTCAAAATTGGTGATACGCTTACAGAAGGTGAACACTTGCATTTCCGTGGGCTGCCAAGTTTCTCGCCAGAAATGTTCAAATATATTGAAAATGCCGACCCTATGAAACAGAAGCAGCTGGCGAAAGGTATAGACCAATTGATGGACGAGGGTGTGGCACAGTTGTTCGTTAACCAATTTAACGGGCGTAAGATTATAGGTACAGTGGGGCAATTACAATTTGAGGTCATTCAATATCGTTTGCTGAACGAGTATAATGCCAGTTGCCGTTGGGAGCCCGTACATTTGTATAAAGCATGCTGGGTGGAAAGCGATGATGAGGCTGAACTGCAAGATTTTATAAAGCGAAAGTATCAGTATATGGCAAAAGATCGTGAAGGGCGTGATGTTTATTTAGCTGATAGCTCTTATGTACTTTCAATGGCACAGCAAGACTTCAAGCATATAAAGTTCCACTTTACTTCGGAATTTTAAGAGCTTATAATTACATGTAAAAATAGCGACAAAGTTTGTTGAGCCACTTCCAACTGAAGAGGAACCAACGGCGAGTACTCAATTCTTCACCCCCAAAGCGAAGAACGAAATCTCTATAACCATGTTTGCGGAAAGGTGTTCCTACATCCATGAATTCCAGATGCTTGAAACCTCTTTCTTGGGCATCAGTCAAAGCTTTCCATACGGCCATCACGCCTGGGTAAAGGTGCAGGTAGGTTTTATTCATACCACCAGAAAACCATACGAATGCGGTGTTTCTTGAGTAAATGCAGATGCTGCCTCCAATAATCTTCTTTTGGTACTTTACAATGAATATTTTGAAGTTTTGCCACGATTCTCCAATATGAACATCTTTAATGCCTTGTTCAATTTGTTGGAAGAACTCAATGTCAGGGAAATGCTTCGTTATCTTGGAGAGGTAATTACGCTTTAACATCAGTGCAAACTCCTTGATCTCTGTCTCATTCTTGGCCGTATCTACTTTCGCTCCGTTTTTAAGTGCTCTTTTAATCTGTCTTCTGCGCGACTGACTAAACGTTTGCTCTATCTCCTTATTGTCTGAGAAGGTGTTGCGGACCCTGAGCCAATTAACCGGGAAGAAGTGGTTTTGTTTGAAAGAGGCAAAACCACTAACGGGCGTGGGGAGATTTCTTACCTCGATGATGAAGCAACCAAGACGATGGGCGTATGTGGTGATTTCTTGTAGCATCATGTTAAAGAGATCCTCACGCTGAGTATCTGGACAAAAGAATTCCCCTGGACCGTAGGCCACACAACGGCGCATGATATAGAATGGCATAAATCTTACGATGCGTTGTACTACTGCCAGCATCTTTCCTAACACCACCCCATCTTCACTAATAGTCAGCAAAATAGGGTTGCACCCTGGCGTTCCCTCAAAAATATGGAACAGGGCGCTGGAGTGAAAAGTGTCATTGCCAGGTAACTCGGGCACATGACTTCCACGGTAATATGAAGTTAGTTTTATGGCCATATGTGACAAAGTTATAAATAAAAGTTGTAATTTTGCATAAAAAGTTAGATTATGGGTGTAATTAACTATGATTTAAGGAAAATAAAGGCCTTATTGTTCGATATAGATGGTGTGTTGAGTGCTAATGTGGTGTCAATTGACAGCGAAGGGGTACCAATGCGTACCGTAAATATTAAAGATGGTTATGCCATGCACAGAGCTTCTCAGTTGGGAATAAACATGGGCATCATCTCAGGTGCTACCTGTGATGCGGTGAGGCTACGTTATGAAAATTTGGGTTTGAAACCTGAGAATATTGTACTGGGTGCTGCTCGGAAAATAGAATGCTATGAGGCATACAAAAAGCGGTGTGGCTTGCAGGATGAGGAAATTCTCTTTGTAGGTGACGATATTCCAGATATTGAAATAATGCGTGTTTGTGGCTTGCCTTGCTGTCCAAATGATGCGGCTCCTGAGGTGAAAGAGGTAGCTAAATATATCTCACCGGCCAATGGTGGCTATGGGGTGGGGCGTGATATTGTGGAGCAATACTTAAAGGTAAATGGACTTTGGATGAATAATGCCAATGCCTTTGGATGGTGAGATGAAGTAGGGAGTATGTTGTAGTTTGTATGGTGTTGAGTGTAGCGAGTAGGGGATTGAAGTAATGTTTAAAAAACAATATAGTATAATTTTAGCCAGCAATTCTCCGAGGAGGAGGGAATTGCTTTCTGGGTTGGGTATGGATTATGAAGTCCGTACCTTGCCTGATATAGATGAGTCGTATCCTGCCGATTTGCAAGGAGGCGACATCCCTCTTTACATATCAAAAGAAAAGGCAGATGCCTATAAATCATTGCTAAAGCCTGGCGAATTGATTATTACAGCCGATACCATTGTGTGGCTCAATGGTGAGGTGCTTGGTAAACCTCATGACAGAGAAGAAGCCATTGCTATGCTTCACAAACTTTCTGGATGTATGCATGAAGTGTTTACCGGTGTTACACTTACCACTACAGAAAAGCAACATAGCTTTTATGCTGAAACCAAGGTTTTCTTTGCTCAATTGACCAATGAAGAAATTGTGCACTATGTCGATAAGTATCAACCTTTTGACAAGGCAGGCTCCTATGGTGTGCAGGAATGGATTGGCTATATAGGAGTAGAACGCATAGAGGGCAGCTATTTCAATGTGATGGGGTTGCCTGTACAACGACTTTATAAGGAATTATCTCGTTTTTAGAATATTAGAGTAAATCTTGTACTAACAGATAGTCGGTAGTGTCAATGCCTTTTTGCTCCATAAGTTCCTGATCTTCTTTAAACAACTCATAAATATTGGTGGAAGGCTCATGGGCAGCTTCCTTTGCTGCGTTCCTATAATAACTGAGGGCCTGTTTGAAATCTTGTCTGCACCATGCCACATGACCTGCATTGAGCCAATCGTTGGCTGCTGGATGCTTTAAAGCTATAAGCTTTTCGCAATATTTCTGTGCCTGCTCTATCTTATCAATAACAAAACTGCACCAAGCGATGCCTCGCCATACTTTCACGTTGTCATCCTGGATTAGGTCAACTTTATAGAAATACGATAAAGCCTCATTGAATTTTTTGTCTTTCATGAGTCTTTGTCCTAACTTGAAATTATAAGTAAGGTTGTCTGGCTCCAAAGCTACGAGCTCTTGATAACATTTCAGTTCTTTGTCTCCTAAATGTTGCTTCCTGTAACTAGCAGCCAAATGCTTGAGGGTCCATTTGTTGTCAGGGCTGATAAGCAGTGCTTTCTCATAGTAAGAGATGGCACTTTTGATGTCATTTTCATCTAAGCTTCCATTTGCCTTGCAATACCCCATGCGCTGATATACATCATTATCTGCCCCTCCTAATGCATCCACTTTCTCATAAACAGAGCAGGCTTCATCGTACATTTCAAATTTGAAAAACAGGTCGGCTAAAGACCTTAAATTGCTTGTATTCACAAGTAAAGGCATAAACAAAGGACATGAAGTCAAGTTAATCCCGTCTTTGAAGATGTCTTTGAAATCAGATTTGAACGGACTGATTTTCAGGAAGCGATACAGATCATGGATGTAGAATTTACAAATGACATTAGGTGAAATAGAGGCGTGTTTAGTCTTGTCTATATTGGCTTCTTTCATCATCATATCCAGTTGCTCTTTGGTGGATTTGATATAATCCATTATGCTTTTGTTGGTCGATTGCTGTTGCATTACACACAACATTGAGTAGCAATCACTGTTGCATAAAGTACTTGCATAAAAGAAATCCATGTATAGCTGACTATAGTAATCCTTCTGGTCGCCAAAAGTTTTAATTACTTCTGAATGCATGGGCTCAAAAGGGTAAAGCCAGTTTTGTATTTCATTGAAGAAGGTGAAGCCTTTTAATCGTGAAAAAGAGGCCATGTTAATGTCTCCGCCTTCTTGTTGAAACTCACCTATCTTGCGCATCTTGTCGTTGAGCTTGGCACCTAAGTCGAACAGCCAATCGGGGTTCATGCCTAATTCTTCTTCCTCTTCGTTGAGAAGATCCTGTTGCCTTTTTTGTATATTTTTCAGGACTTCAGGCGCAATCTCCTCGTTCATCGTTTTGTTAATTCGCTCTGTTCCCCTACTTCTGGTTAGTTGTAAATTAATGGCATTTAAATCCTTGCCTAAATGAGGCATTTCTTCTAACATCAAATTGAGCCGTTTTTCAAGACTGGGGAATAGTGTTATACGTTTACTGTGTATCCATGCTGCTATGGCAAAACCTATTATTGCGCGTACCTTTACTTGTGTATCTTTGTGGTAGAAAGCATCCATCAACCAAAACATTTTTTCAATGTCAAAACAAATCATCAGGCTTAAGGTAACTGCGCTAACGTATAATGACAGGTCGTTTGAAGTGATAAGTGTAGAAGATGAATATTTGTAGGCAATGGCTTTTTCTGTTGCGTTCCAACGGCTATTGGTCCATGTAAGCATGAACATATCCTTGAGCGCCTCTTCGTGTATCTTCAAGTCGCTCAATAGTTTTGCTTTGTCTTGCAACAACTCATAAAGACTAATGCTGTCGTTAAAAGATTCTAATGTATTGAGGATAGCGGGAAGAGAGGTTTGCACTGGATGACGTTTTAGTCGTTTTCGTGTAGAATGATAAAGGGAATATGAAGATTCATCCATCAAACAAATCATTATCTGGTCGGCTAATGTGTAACTGTGCACCAATAGTTCGTTATAAAGCGTTGCACGTTCAGGGTCGGCTATGCCTTGCTCCATGTATTGCAGCATAAAGTTGTGTGATGTTTGTACTCCATCCAATTCTTGTTGAAGTATATAGTCACCACACGATTGAGCCATTGTGGCCAATAAAGTTAAGGCATCCTTTAATTTATGCGCTTCTAACCAGCCGATAACTTCTTTGTATTGTCCTTCAATGATATCTTGATCCATCTTTCTTTCCTATCCTTCGTCATTAAGATGTGTTGGTTGTAAAAAGGCGGCTCAATATGGTTAGAAATTGAGCCGCCTGTTTTATTAATTAGGCAATATGGTGAAAATTACTCACCCTTGATAGCTGCTACACCTGGCAGAACTTTGCCTTCAATTGCTTCCAGCAGTGCACCACCACCAGTAGAGATGTAGCTCACCTTGTCAGCCAAACCAAATTTGTTAACACAAGCTACAGAGTCGCCACCACCAATCAGTGAGAAAGCTCCATCGGCTGTAGCCTCAGCAATAGCCTCACCAATAGCACGGCTACCTGCAGTGAAATCATCGCATTCGAATACACCAGCAGGACCGTTCCACAGAATGGTCTTTGCACCCTTGATAGCCTCAGCAAATGCCTTCTGGCTTTCAGGACCAGCATCAACACCCTGCAGGTTAGCAGGAATCTGGTTAGCAGCGCAAGTAATGATCTGAGAACCTGGCTTAACAGTCATTGAAGAGAAGTCAAGACCGTCAGTTGCTGTACAGTCAGAACCAAGTACGAGCTCAACACCATTCTTTTTTGCCAGTTCTTCTACGCCCAATGCTACATCCAGCTTATCGAGCTCAACGATAGATTGACCAATCTCACCATTATGAGCCTTAGCAAAAGTATAAGTCATACCACCACAGAGGATGAGTTTATCTACTTTGCCGAGCAGATTTTCGATGATACCAATCTTAGAAGAAACCTTTGAACCACCCATGATGGCTACGAATGGACGCTTGATGTTAGAAAGTACGTTATCAACAGCTTGTACTTCTTTCTCCATCAAATAACCCAACATACGGCTGTCAGCATCGAAGAATTCATCAATTACAGCTGTTGATGCATGCTTGCGGTGAGCAGTACCAAATGCATCCATTACATATGCGTCAGCGTAAGATGCCAACTTCTTAGCAAATTCTTTCTGACTCTTCTTCATGGCTTTCTTAGCTTCATCATACTCAGGAGTGCCCTTCTCTACACCTACTGGCTTTCCTTCCTCTTCAGGATAGAAACGCAAGTTTTCCAGCAACAAAGCTTCACCTGGCTTCAAAGCCTCTGCTTCAGCAGTAGCATTTGCGCAGTCAGGAGCGAATTTTACTTCTACACCCAGTGCTTCAGATACAGGCTTTACAATTTGGCTCAGTGACATCTTAGGATTTACCTTGCCTTTAGGTTTGCCCATGTGGCTCATCATGATTACAGCGCCACCGTCTGCCAGAATCTTCTTCAAAGTAGGCAGAGCACCCTTGATACGGGTGTTGTCAGTTACATTACCATTTTCATCGAGTGGCACGTTGAAGTCTACTCGAACAATTGCCTTCTTACCGGCAAAATTAAATTGATCAATTGTCATAGTTTCTTTTTATAAAAAGTTTGTAAAATTCTTTGTTCAACTTGCAAAAGTAATAAAAAAAAGCGAACGGTCATACTTATTTTCCCAAAAAGTGTTTGCACCATGGCTGTAAACCGCACTTCTCACAATGTGGGGCCCTTGACTGGCAAATATACCTGCCATGCAGCAATAGCCAGTGATGTGCTTTGGGAATGTCTTCATCTGCAATATGCTTTACTAATTCCAATTCCACTTTTAGTGGGGTGTTGCAGTTGTCTGGTACTAATCCCAGTCGGTGACTAACTCTGAAAACGTGTGTATCAACTGCCATCGTAGCTTTTCCCCAAACCACCGATTGCATTACATTTGCCGTCTTTCTTCCTACACCTGGCAGTTTCAGTAAATCTTCCATCTCACTGGGTACTTCTCCGTTGAAATCTTTTACTAGCATTTGTGCCATCGCCACCAAATGCTTAGCCTTGCTGTTGGGGTAAGAAACACTTTTGATGTACTTATATATAGCTTCAGGTGTAGAAACAGCCATCACTTCTGGGGTGGGGAAGGCTTCAAAAAGAGCTGGAGATATTTGATTTACCCGTTTGTCGGTGCATTGGGCACTTAGAATAACAGCCATCAGCAGTTGGAAAGGATTATCGTAGTGCAATTCGGTTTCTGCTACCTGCATGTTTTCACGAAACCATCCGATGATACCTGCATACCTTTCTTTTTTCGTCATATATTTAACAATTTTCTTGCAAAGATACGGCTTTAAACTTTAATTGAATACTTTCGTACCAATAAATTCTTCAATTAGTTTGGCAAATACTGAAAAAAGCAGTAATTTTGCAGCTTAAATAAAAATAAAAGGAAAAGCATGAAACATCAATTTAGAAGCTCGTTCAGTACGCAAGGCAGACGCATGGCAGGAGCCAGAGCGTTATGGGTGGCTAATGGCATGAAAAAGGAGCAATTAGGCAAACCAATTATTGCGGTAGTTAACTCTTTTACTCAATTTGTCCCAGGGCATGTACACCTGCATGAAGCAGGCCAATTGGTGAAACAGGAAATTGAGAAACTAGGTTGTTTTGCTGCTGAATTCAATACTATAGCCATTGATGATGGTATCGCTATGGGGCATGATGGCATGCTCTATTCATTACCGTCAAGAGATATTATTGCCGACAGTGTAGAGTACATGGTGAACGCACACAAGGCTGATGCAATGGTTTGTATCAGCAACTGCGATAAGATTACTCCAGGTATGCTGATGGCGGCCATGAGACTGAATATTCCTGTTGTTTTTGTTTCAGGAGGTCCTATGGAGGCTGGTAATTATCGTGATGAGCAAGTAGATTTAGTTGATTTGATGGTGCGTGGAGCAGATAAAAGTGTGAGTGACGCTGATCTAGCTGAGATTGAGCAAGTGGGATGCCCCGGTTGTGGCTGTTGCTCAGGTATGTTTACTGCTAATTCAATGAATTGTTTGAATGAAGCTATCGGATTGGCCTTGCCGGGTAATGGTACTGTATTGGCTACGCATGCTAATCGCAAACGGCTGATGCAACAGGCAGCTAAACTGATTGTAGAAAATACTTATAAATATTATGAGGAAGGCGATGACAGCGTTTTACCTCGTAGCATAGCTACACGTCAGGCTTTCCTCAATGCCATGAGCCTTGACATTGCCATGGGTGGTTCAACTAATACTGTTTTGCATTTATTGGCAATTGCCCATGAAGGAGGGGTTGATTTCAAGATGGACGATATCGACATGCTGAGTCGTAAGGTGCCATGCCTCTGTAAGGTAGCTCCTAATACGAATAAGTATCATGTACAGGATGTTAATCGAGCTGGTGGTATTGTAGCGATCATGCAACAATTGGCGAAAGGTGGGCTTGTAGATACTTCATTGAAGCGTGTTGATGGTATGACATTGGCAGAAGAAATCAGCAAATATACAATCGAGACTGAACAAGTGAGCGAAGAGGCAAAGAATATTTATTTGAGTGCTCCTGCTAATAGATTCAGTAATGTAATGAGTTCACAAGAAACATATTATAAGACTTTTGATGCTGATAGAGTTAACGGATGTATTCGTGATCTGGAACATGCCTATACCAAGGATGGTGGTTTGGCTGTGTTGAAGGGCAATATTGCACAAGATGGCTGCGTCATTAAGACAGCAGGTGTTGACGAGAGTCTGTTTCATTTCAGTGGACCTGCTCGTGTGTTCGATTCACAAGAAACGGCTTGCGATGGCATCTTGGATGAAAAACGTGTTAACGCCGGTGATGTTGTAGTAATTACCAACGAAGGCCCAAAGGGCGGTCCTGGTATGCAGGAAATGTTGTACCCAACTTCATATATTAAGAGTCGCCATCTGGGAAAAGCATGCGCATTGATTACTGATGGTCGTTTTAGTGGAGGTACATCGGGCTTAAGCATCGGGCACATTTCTCCAGAAGCAGCTGCTGGAGGTAATATTGGTAAAATTAAAGACGGTGACATTATTGAGATTGACATACCTAATCGCAGTATTAATGTGCTGTTGAGTGATGAAGAATTGAAAGCAAGGCCTATGCAGCCAGTGACACGTGATCGTTTGGTACCAAAGAGCCTGCAAGCTTATGCCTCTATGGTAAGCTCTGCCGATAAAGGTGCTGTTAGAATAATATAAATGAAAGACTATGAATAAAGAGAAGATATCCGGTTCAGAAGCACTAATGCGCTCTTTAGAGCATCAGGGAGTAAAGACTATTTTTGGCTATCCTGGTGGTAGCATCATGCCTGTATATGATGCGTTGTATGATCATTTAGATACATTAAATCATGTCTTAGTACGTCATGAACAAGGTGCCGCTCATGCAGCGGAGGGGTTTGCTCGAGTCTCTGGTGAGGTTGGTGTTTGTCTTGTGACGAGTGGACCTGGTGCAACCAATACTGTGACTGGTATTGCAGATGCTATGATTGACAGTACTCCTATTGTTGTTATTGCTGGTCAGGTAGGTGTGAGCGCCTTAGGTACTGATGCTTTTCAGGAAGTTGACTGGGTGGGTCTAACGCAACCTATCTCTAAATGGAGCTATATGATTCGTGATGCCAATGATATTGCTGAAGCAGTGGCACGTGCGTTTTATATTGCAAAGAGTGGACGACCAGGTCCGGTAGTACTTGACTTCCCCAAGAGTGCGCAGACACAAATGATAGAGTACAAGCCAGCAGAAGTGAACTATATTCGTAGTTATGATCCTGTGCCTGATACTGATCCTGTGTCAATAGAGCAGGCAGCTGCTTTGATCAATGAGGCTAAACGTCCATTTATGTTGGTTGGACAGGGTGTGGAGTTAGGTAATGCGCATCAAGAATTGCTTGATTTCATCGAAAAGGCTGATATTCCTTGTGGTACAACCATGCTGGGTCTTTCAGCTTTGCCATATAATCATCCACTTAATAAAGGCATGTTGGGAATGCATGGTAATATTGGCCCTAACGTGAATACCAATAAGTGTGATGTGTTAATTGCTGTAGGCATGCGCTTTAGTGATCGTGTTACAGGTTTCTTACCTCATTATGCTAAACAGGCAAAGATTATCCATTTTGACATTGATCCTTCAGAAATCAACAAGAATGTGAAGGTAGATGTGGCAGTTTTAGGCGATTGCAAAGAGACTTTGAAAAAGGTGGGTGATTTGTTGAAGCCTGCACAGCATACCAAATGGTCTGATAGTTTTACTACCTACGAGAAACTGGAATACGATAAGGTGATTCATAATGAACTATATCCAACATCGGATACGTTAAGTTATGGTGAAGTTGTCAATGTGGTGGCTGAGGCTACTAAACATGAGGGTATCCTTGTGACAGACGTGGGGCAGAACCAGTTGACTTCAGCCCGTTATTTCCATTTGCTCAATAAACGTAGTATTGTTACATCTGGTGGCTTGGGCACCATGGGATTTGGCTTGCCAGCTGCTATTGGAGCTACTTTTGGCGCTCCTGGTCGCACGGTATGTCTCTTTGTGGGTGATGGGGGTATTCAGATGACAATCGAAGAATTGGGTACCATTATGGAACACAAATCTCCAGTCAAGGTTATTATTCTTAATAACCATTACTTGGGTAATGTACGCCAGTGGCAGGAGCTTTTCTTTAACCGTCGCTATTCGTTTACACATATGCTGAACCCTGACTATATGAAGATAGCCGAGGCATATGGAATCGCAGCACAGAGGGTTGTTAAGCGCGAAGATTTGGCTGATGCAGTCAAAAACATGCTTGCCACCGATGGACCTTTTATCTTAGAGGCTGTGGTGACAGAAGAAGAGAATGTATTGCCAATGACTCCTCCGGGAAGTGCCATCAGTGAAATAATGCTTGAAACGGAATAATTATTATGGAACAGAAACTATATACAATTATTGTACATTCAGAAAATGTGGCCGGTGTACTTAATCAGGTGACCGCAGTTTTTACACGTAGGCAAATCAATATTGAAAGCCTCAATGTGTCGGCTTCTTCTATCCCTGGTGTGCATAAATATACTATCACTGCATGGGCAGATTTAGCTACTATAGAAAAAGTAGCTAAACAGATTAGCAAGAAAATTGATGTGGTGCAGACTCAGTATTTTACAGATGATGAGGTCTTCCAGAACGAAATTGCCTTATATAAGCTTAAAACTCCTATATTGGAGAGCAATCGCGAAGTGGGAAGAGTGATTCGTCGATTCAATGCACGCATTGTAGAGGTAAATGCTACCTACTCAGTGGTAGTACACGATGGTATGAGCTCTGAAATTACTGCTATGAATGAACAACTGATGGAGATTGGCTGTGTTTTGCAGTTTGTAAGATCAGGACGTGTAGTGGTGACAAAGAGTAGCTTTGAACGTGTTGATGAATATTTGGATAAGCGCCAGGAAAAGTTCAAGCAAAAAGGTATATGAGCGAATTGGGTAAAATAGGTACTTACAAGTTTGTAGCTGAACCGTTTCATGTTGACTTCACAGGGCATCTTACCATAGGAGTATTGGGGAATCATTTGTTGAATGTAGCAGGTTTCCATTCTCATGATAGAGGGTTTGGCATTGATCGCTTGAATAAGGAGCATTATACTTGGGTACTTTCACGTCTTGCGCTTGAGATGTATGACTTACCACTGCAATATGAGCCGTTCACCATTGAGACTTGGGTGGAGAACGTGTATCGTTTGTTTACTGATCGTAACTTTGCGGTGCTAAATAAAGATGGTAAGCCTATAGCTTATGCTCGTTCTGTTTGGGCAATGATTGATACAGAAACGCGTAAGCCAGTTGATTTGATGGCAATACACGATGGCGATATTGCAGGCTATATTTGTGATAAGGAATGTCCTATTGATAAACCTTCACGTATAAAAGTAAGCAGTCAGGAGCCTGAAATTGTATTGCCTGTGAAATATAGTGATATGGATATTAATGGCCATGTTAACAGCATTCGATACATTGAGCATATTCTTGACCTATTCCCTGTTGAAACATTTAAAGAGAAAAGGGTACGTAGGTTCGAAATGGCTTATGTGGCGGAAACAATGTCGACAGACAGTATGGCCTTATATATAAATAAGGAGAATATCGATCACTATGATGTGGAGGTTAGGAAAAACCAAAGCGAAGTAGTGTGTCGTTCAAAAGTGATATTTAGTAAACTTAATTAATACATTAAAAAATGGCAAAAATGAATTTTGGCGGTGTCATCGAGGAAGTGATGACACGCGAAGAGTTTCCTTTGGAGAAAGCTCGTGAAATTTTGAAAGATGAAACAATTGCAGTTATCGGTTATGGCGTGCAAGGACCTGGTCAGGCTTGCAACTTGCGTGACAATGGCTTTAATGTGATCGTTGGTCAGCGTCAAGGAAAGACTTACGAGAAAGCAATTGCTGATGGATGGGTACCAGGTGAGACTCTTTTCTCTATTGAAGAAGCTGCTACTAAAGGCACTATCGTAATGTGTCTGCTCTCTGATGCTGCTGTAATGTCAGTATGGCCTACTCTTAAAAAATGTCTACAACCAGGTAATGCTCTTTATTTCTCACACGGTTTCGCTATTACTTGGAATGATCGTACAGGTTGTGTACCTCAGAAAGATATTGATGTGATTATGGTAGCTCCTAAGGGTTCAGGTACTTCTCTTCGTACTATGTTCCTCGAAGGCCGTGGTCTTAACTCTTCTTATGCTGTATATCAGGATGCTACAGGTAAGGCTCTTGATCGTACACTGGCATTGGGTATTGGTATTGGTTCTGGTTATCTGTTTGAGACAACTTTCCAGCGTGAGGCTACATCTGACCTTACTGGTGAGCGTGGTTCACTTATGGGCGCTATCCAGGGCTTATTACTTGCTCAGTATGAGGTATTGCGTGAGAATGGTCACACTCCATCTGAAGCATTCAATGAGACTGTTGAAGAACTCACTCAGTCACTTATGCCTTTGTTCGCACAGAAGGGTATGGACTGGATGTATGCTAACTGCTCTACCACAGCTCAGCGTGGTGCGCTCGACTGGATGGGCCCGTTCCACGATGCTATCAAACCAGTGGTTGAAAAACTGTATGCAAGTGTGAAGTGTGGAAATGAAGCACAGATTTCTATCGATGCAAACTCAAAACCTGACTATCGTGTTGGTCTGGAGAAGGAGTTGGCAGCATTGCATAATTCTGAGATGTGGCGTACTGCTGAAGTGGTTCGTCAGCTTCGTCCTGAGAACAACTAATCGAAATATAATTGAAGCTTTAGCAAGAGGGTATGCCATCAATGACATACCCTCTTTGTTGTTCTCAGAGATAACATAGAATTTGTATACAAAACTTTTGGTTGTAATTGAAATTATTAGTAATATTGCACAACCATTCGTAAATTTTAAAAGCAATATGAAAAAACTATCTTTCATCGCATTTTGTGCAAGTGCTCTGCTTATGGGCCTTTCAGCTTGCACAGGCAATCAAAACAACAACGCTGCTACCAGCGAGGCTGACGAGCAGCAAGTATTTATTGGTGATGACATTGCCATTGCACAGACTCAGTATGGCAAGGTACAAGGGTTTATGTCAAGAGACGTATATACCTTCTTAGGCATACCTTATGGCGCTAATACTGAAGGTAAGAACCGTTTTATGCCTCCACAGGAGCCTGAATCATGGGAAGGCGTTCGTCCTGCATTGGTTTATGGCTACTGCGCTCCACAGAACGAGCCTAACTACGCTAACAATGCAGGTGTTTGGCGTGACCACTGGAACTACAGTAATCTTAGCGAGGACTGCTTGTTCGTGAATGTTTGGACCAAAGGTTTGGCTGACGGAAAGAAGCGCCCTGTAATGGTATGGTTCCACGGTGGTGGCTATGCAGCTGGTAATGGTATTGAACAAGATGGTTATCATGGAGAAAACCTGACTCGTTATGGCGACATCGTATTTGTTTCTGTTAATCACCGTTTGAATGCTTTTGGCTTCAGTGATTTCTCTGGTGTAGATGCTAAGTACGAAGATTCAGGCAATGCCGGTACTTTGGACATGGTAGCTGCTTTGAAGTGGGTAAATAAGAATATTGAGAACTTTGGCGGTGATCCTAATAACGTAACCATCATGGGACAGTCTGGCGGTGGTGCCAAGGTTTGTACGCTGGTGGCTATGCCCGAAACAAAGGGTTTGGTACACAAAGGTGTAGCACTGAGTGGTAACTCAAACAATGCTTTGTCACAAGACTATAGCCGTGAACTGGGTAAGTTTATTGTACAGTATAGCAAGAAGAGTGTTGAGCAGCTGCAACAAATGCCTTGGAAGGAATACTTGACAATGGCCAATGCTGCCGTACAGGAGTTCAATAAGACACATACCAATGGTGGTATGATGCGTGGTGGTTTCCAACCTGTAGCTGATGGTAAGCACCTCCCAACAGGCGGCTATTTCGATGATTTGAATGCTCCTTCTGCTCAAGTTCCTATGATTTATTGCTCAACCATGGCAGAGTTCAGCCCTGCACAGTATGACCCATCATTGGAACAGCTTGACAATGAAGGTTTGGCAAAATACTTAGATCAGCGTTATCCAGGTAAGGGTGCTGCTGTGGTGGCTGCTTATCAGAAGGCATTCCCACAGGCCAATGCTGGTGATATTATTGGTATGGCTACTAGTCCTCGTACAGGCATTGTGAACAACATCAGCCTAAAGGCAAAGCAGGGTGCTCCCGTTTATTTGGCATGGTTTGGTTTCAATCCTCCTACGTTTAATGGTCGTGCACGCGCTTTCCACTGCATCGATATTTGCTTCTGGTATCGCAATACCGACCGCATGGTAACTCATTCTGGTGGTGGTAAGCGTCCTCGTGATTTATCTAACAAAATGTCTGATGCATTATTGTCATTTATGCGTACAGGCAATCCTAACTGTGGAGCTTTACCTGAATGGCCTGCTTTCAATGATGCAGATAAGCCTACTATGATGTTGAATGATGTTTGCGAAGTTCGCAATAATCCTGATGGTGAAGCACTGGATGCTATGAAATAATTTAGTGACAGGGAAATAATAAAATAGGGCTGGCGATTGTCAGTCCTATTTTTTTATTATGTAATTAGCAATTAATTGATGCCATTAATTTACGGTAGAATGGATGCTTTCCTAATGTGGATGCGTCACCAAGAATTACTAATTTCATACGTGCACGTGTAATGGCCACATTCATACGGCGTAGGTCGCGAAGGAAACCAATTTGTCCGTCTTCGTTGGCGCGTACTAAACTGATAAAGATAACATCTCGCTCTTGTCCTTGGAAACCATCTACCGTGTTTACGGTTATTAATTTTTTATAAGGCCGTAAAGCTTCGCTTCCTTTTATTTTTCCTCGTAGGTATTGTACTTGAGCCTTATAGGGCGAAATAATACCGAAGTCGATTCGCTCGTCCAGAATGCGTTCTCCGCCAATTTTATTGATATAAGCCTGCAATTCTTTTAATAGCAGGTTTGCTTCATCTTTGTTAATGCGTCCAAATGATTCACCAACAAATTCTTCTTTAAACTCCATCTTTGAGGTGTCGATCCAGGAAATAGGATTATCTAAATCCAGTATGCTCCTATTACGCACTTCCGGTGCAGCTTCAAGTTCGCCATTATAAAACCATTCCGAAGAAAAGTGCATAATAGCTTCATTCATGCGGTATTGCACTTTTAACAAAGATACAGTTTCTGGTTTATTTGTTACGATTGTTTCCATCAAAGTTTGCTCCAGTCCGCCTTTGGCTGCTTCATAGCACTTGATGGTGGGAGGTAATTGGCAATGATCACCAGCTAAAATCACTCTGTCTGCCTTTCTGATGGCAATCCAGCATGCTGCTTCGAGTGCCTGTGCTGCTTCATCTATGAACAATGTGCCAAAATGAAAACCACTTAGCAATCGGTGATTGCTGCTTACGAGGGTAGATGCAATCACGTGGGCAGAGTCAAATAAATCAGCGTTGATTTGTACTTCAAGAGCTACGGCTCTGTCCTTTAATCTACTGATGCGGCTACGTACTCCATCGCGTTCATCACGGCTACCTTTGTGCCTCTTACCTTGCAATTGGCGCAGCTCTTTGCGAATACTCCAAAGTTCTGGATAAGCTGGATGTCCTTCAAAACGTCGCTCATAGGTAAATGAAAGCATTTTGTCATTAACACGGGTCGGGTTGCCAATTCGCAGCACACTCACCCCTCTGTCCACCAATTTCTCTGAAATCCAATCAACAGCCATATTGCTTTGTGCACACACCAACACCTGAGGTTCTCTGTGCAGTGTCTCATATATGGCTTCTACCAGTGTTGTGGTTTTACCCGTTCCGGGAGGACCATGCACCACTGCCACATCCTTGGTGCATAGGACCTTGTTTACGGCTGTTTCTTGAGTTGGGTTCAGCCAAGGAAAACCTACAGGGTAAAGTTGGCGAAAACCAGCTTTTGATGAACCTAAGATAATGTCTTTCAGTTCAGCTAAGCGATTACCTTTGGCTTTTATTACATCTGCCAAAGCCTCAAACATTGTCTGGTAACTTGTCTCATCAAAGTAAAGCTGAATGCCAAGATTGTCAGCATTTTGCAGTTCTATCACAGCATTGCCTCCTGGCATGATAACTACCATGCGAGCTTCGTCAGCATAACTAACAGTGCCTAGAAAGTTATAATAAGAAAGGTCGCCCGTCGCGCTTTGTTTAAAAAAGCAGACGGGCTTCCCAAATTCGAATCCATGTTCAATGTCTGTATCTTCGCTGCGGGTAATCTCGATCACCAATTGGTTCAGCGAATTGTAGAAACTGCGACCAGCAGTACAAGGAAACCAACACATGCCACGTTTCACCTTACGTGCCACTCCCATGGTTTCAGTTTGCCGTTTGAACTCTTGCTTCTCGTATTCATATTCCATGCGAAGCAAGAGTTGTTGGCGCTGCAGATGCAGTATTGGGCTCTCGGCCATATTAGATAGAGAGAGTCTTCAAAACATCTACCAATTGACGGTCGATGGTCTTATCAAATTTAATAGCACGACTGAAAGGAACATAAACGACTTGGTCGTTCTTTAAGCCGCACATCACATTACGTTGGCCTTCCATTAAAGCATCAATAGCAGCAGCTCCCAAGCGACTTGCCAAGATACGGTCGTGAGCTGAAGGGCTACCACCACGTTGCAAGTGGCCCAAGATGGTAACACGTACATCATACTGAGGGTATTCGTTCTTTACACGTTCAGCATAATGCATGGCACCTCCTGTCAGTTCGCTTTCAGCTACGATGACAATACTGCTGTTTTTCGACTTGCGGAATCCATTCTTAATGAATTCTTCCAATTGGTCAACTTCCGTGGCAAATTCAGGAATAATAGCTGCTTCGCAACCTGCAGCAATGGCGCTGTTCAAAGCCAAAAAACCAGCGTCACGACCCATTACTTCCACGAAGAAGAGTCGTTCATGACTAGTAGCTGTATCTCTGATTTTATCCACACAGTCAAGGATTGTATTTAAGGCAGTGTCATAGCCGATCGTTGAGTCTGTGCCGTAAAGGTCATTGTCTATCGTTCCAGGCAAACCGATGCAAGGAACGTCAAACTCTTTGGCAAATTGCAATGCACCAGTCAAAGAACCATCTCCACCAATGACTACCAAGGCGTCGATCCCCTCTTTTTTCATGTTCTCATAGGCTAATTGTCGGCCTTCTGGGGTGCGAAACTCTTTACAGCGTGCCGTCTTTAAAATGGTACCGCCTAGTTGTATAATATTACTTACGTTCTGGCTTCTGAACTCTACTATCTCATCTGTTACCAAGCCTTTGTAACCTCTATAGATACCCTTTACCTTTAACCCGTGATAAATAGCGCAACGGGTTACCGCACGGATAGCTGCATTCATGCCGGGGGCGTCACCACCTGACGTCAAGATACCGATACATTTGATTTCTGCCATATCTCTATGATGTTAATTTGTAAATTCTTTCTTTGCAAAGATACGATTAAGCAAGCATAAAAACAATAAGAAAGCTCCTATTTAGGTCCTATTTTTTTTATGATTGCCTCTTGGATGGATTCCATAAGCCATTTTGGAGTAGATGTGGCACCACAGATGCCTATAGAATGGGCACCTTGTAGTAAATGCCAGTCGATTTCCTGCACACTGTCTATGAAATAAGTCTTGGGGTTAACCGATAAACATTCTTGAAACAATATTTTGCCATTGGAACTTTTCTTACCACTTACAAAGATGATCAAATCATGGGTAGCTGCAAATTTGCGAATGTTAGGAATGCGATTGGCAACTTGTCTGCAAATGGTATCAGAAAATTCAAAGGTAGCATTGGAGGAAATGTGGTGTTGGATGTATTCTACAATTTGACGAAATTCCTCCAGCGATTTTGTAGTCTGTGAGTAGAGATGTATGTTCTTGCTCATGTCAAGTTTCTTCGCTTCTTCCAGACTTTCAATTACAATGGCTTTTCCTGACGTTTGCCCCACAAGTCCTAACACTTCCGCATGCCCATTTTTGCCAAATATCACAATCTGAGCATCAGACTCAGTTTTTAGGCTATAAGCGTTTTTTATGCGTTGCTGCAATTTTAGCACAACAGGGCAGGTGGCATCAATGATTTCTATATTGTTACGTCGAGCTGTTTCGTAAGTTGAAGGTGGCTCTCCATGTGCTCGTAACAAAACTTTGGCATCGTGCAGTTCACTAAGCTGTTGATGATCAATTGTGATAAGTCCCATCTCGCTGAGTCTTTCCACTTCGCGGCTATTGTGCACAATGTCGCCCAGGCAATAGAGTGGTCCACCCTTTGCCAGTTCTTCCTCTGCCTTGTGAATAGCTGTCACTACTCCATGACAGAACCCCGATCCACTATCAATTTCTATCTTCAATTCTTAACTCAAATTGTTTCATTAACCATTCATTCTGCTGTTCAATAGTCATATTGCTGTTGTCCAGCAAAACAGCATCTTTAGCCTGCACTAATGGGCTCACCTCACGATGCATGTCAAGATAATCTCTTTCTTTAACGTTTTCCAGAATTTCGTTAAAACTGGCATCTTGGCCTTTAGCTTTTAGTTCTTCATACCTACGTTGTGCACGAATCTCTGGTGAGGCGGTAAGAAATATTTTCAGCTCTGCATCTGGAAATACGGTTGTGCCGATGTCGCGTCCATCCATTACAACACCTTTTTCTTTGCCAAAAGCTTGCTGTTGAGCCACCATTTCTGTGCGTACAAAATCAAGAGCTGCTACAATGCTAACTCTTTCCGATACTTCCATCGTGCGAATGCGGTCTTCTACTTTCTTATTATTTAAATAGGTGTCAGGTTTACCTGTTTCTGGATTAAATTGGAATGATATGCTGATGTCGTTCATCATATTTCGCAGCTTTTCCACATCTAATTGGTTCCCGTTAAAACAGTCATGTTCCATCGCATAAAGAGTTACTGCCCTATACATGGCGCCACTGTCAACATATACATATCCTATTTTTTTTGCCAGATCTTTGGCCATTGTACTCTTACCACAAGAAGAGAATCCGTCTATAGCTATCGTTATTTTCTTCATCACATTATTTATTATTTATGGGCTGTAAAGTTAGCAAAACTGTATTGATTTAACAAAAAAAAGTAATCAAAAGGCTTGTATGTAAAAAAACTTCATTATATTTGCATCGTGATAAAAAGTGAAACACCATTAATTTTTAAAAATAGTATTTATGGAAATTAAAAAATCACCAAAAGCAGACCTTGAAGGCAATAAGACCACTTGGCTGCTGGCTGGCTATGTGATGGTGATGGCAGTCTTATTCCTCGGCTTCGAATGGACGCAGCGCGATGTAAAGATTGACACCAGTAATCAGGTAGTTGAGACCGTATTTGAAGAGGAAATTGAAATTCCTATTACCGAACAACCCGAGCAGGTGCAAGCTCCACCTCCAGAGGCTCCATCTATTGCTGAAACATTGACCATTGTGGACGATGATTCTGATATTCAGGAATCAACTATCCAGTCTTCTGAGGAAACCGGCCAGGCAGTGGAAGTTAAGTACACCGCTCCTGTACAGGTTCAGGAAGAAGAAGAGGAAGATCCTGAAGAGCAAGAAATCTTCCAGGTTGTAGAGCAGATGCCAGAATTCCCTGATGGCGGTATGGCAGGTTTGATGAAGTATCTGGGTAGCTCAATTAGATACCCGGCTATTGCTGCTGAGAATGGCGTTCAGGGTCGTGTAACTGTACAGTTCGTTGTAAACCGTGACGGTTCAATCGTTGACGCTGTTGTATTGCGTGGTGTGGATCCTTATCTTGACAAAGAGGCTCTCCGCGTGATTAACGGTATGCCAAAGTGGAAACCAGGTATGCAGCGTGGTAAACCAGTGCGCGTTCGTTATACAGTGCCTGTGAACTTCCGTCTGCAGTAATAAGCTGTAATGACAAAATAAAAAAGGCTGCTTTTAGTAGCAGCCTTTTTTTATCAACTTTTTTAAATCCATAAACCTGTTGCCTTTTATGTTTACCTCTTCCCAGCTCTTGGAAAAAGTAAATGATTACATTTCTCACCTTATTTATGGGAAACAGCCCAGTGGGTTGTACGAACCAATAGAATATGCTATGTCGTTAGGCGGGAAGCGTATTCGACCAGTTCTAATGATGATGGCCTATAATCTTTACCGCGAAGATGTTGACTCAATCTTGAGTCAGGCTGTTGCCATCGAAACGTTTCATAATTTCTCTTTATTACACGACGACTTAATGGACAATGCCGATTTGCGTCGTGGAATGCCTACAGTGCATAAGAAATGGAACACAGATACTGCTGTCTTGTCAGGTGATGCCATGTTGGTGTTATCTTATAAGTTCATGAGTGGTTCAGGGCGTAGATATGTGCCTTCTATTATGGGATTATTTTCAAGAACAGCCGTGGAGGTTTGTGAAGGCCAGCAATATGACATTGATTATGAGTCTCGTATGGATGTTTATGAGCACGAATACTTAGAGATGATTCGTTTAAAAACATCTGTTCTTTTGGCTGCAAGTCTTAAAATTGGTGCACTGTTAGCAGAAGCACCTGAAGAAGATGCGCAATTTCTTTACGATTTCGGTATAAATTTAGGTATAGCTTTCCAACTCAGAGACGATATGCTTGATGTATATGGTGACCCTGAGGTGTTTGGTAAGAAAATTGGCGGTGATATCTTATGCAATAAGAAAACTTATTTGCTGATTCAAGCACTTCACCGTGCCGATGTAAAACAATTACAGGAATTAAAAAAATGGATCAATGCGGAAAACTATGATCCAGAAGAGAAGATAAAGGCAATTACCGCATTATATGATGAAATAGGTGTGCGGGCATTGTGTGAAGATAAAATATCTCATTATACTTTGTTGGCTGAAACCAATCTGGATATGGTGAAGGTGCCTGAAGAAAAGAAACAGCCATTGTTGGATGAGATGAATAAACTGATGTTTAGGGAGGCGTGATGTTGCGTATTATCGACACGCATTCTCATCTCTTTACAGAAGAGTTTGACGCCGATCGTTCGGCTGTGATGAAAAGGGCTAAAGAAGAGGGAGTAACTCGTATCTATATGCCCAATATAGATGAAACAACCATTGCAAGGTTGTTGCAAGTTTGTGAAGAAAATACTGGTTATTGTTTCCCGATGATGGGTTTGCACCCAACTTCGGTAAACGAAAACTTTAAAATAGCGTTGCAGCAAGTCCATCAAAGTCTGATGGCACATCGTGAAAAAATTGTGGCCGTTGGTGAAATTGGTCTTGATCTCTATTGGGATGATACCTTCTTGTCACAGCAACTCGATGCGTTTGAAGAGCAAGTAAGATGGGCATTAGAATTGGATTTACCCATCGTGGTGCATAGTAGGAACGCCATAAAATATATATATAAGGTGTTGCTTCCCTATAAAGACACTGCATTGCGAGGCATATTTCATAGCTTCACTGGTGACCCAGAAGAACTAAACTTGATGCTGCAATTTGATCGGTTTATGATAGGAGTGAATGGCATAGTTACATTCAAAAAATCGGCTATCCCGGCTATTCTTCCACAGATACCTGTTGAGAGGTTGGTGATTGAAACTGATTCTCCTTATCTGACGCCAGTACCGCATAGAGGGGAACGAAATGAGAGCTCGTACATCTGTTATACTTTACTGAAGATAGCCGAGGTGTTAGGAGAGTCACCAGAGAAATTAGCTGTACAAACCACAGTGAATGCTTTACATGTTTTTGGCGCTTGATGTAGGTCGTGATGTTTAAATTTTCTTAATTTTTACATGTTTTTCGGCATAAAAAAGCTGGAAAATCTACAAAGAAGAAAAAAAAAGAAACATTTGTAGCAGAAAAGATGGTGAGTTCAGATTTTTTTTGTAATTTTAGCCCGATTTCAGATTGGTGCCGTGAGGGAGAGATGCTCGAGTGGTTGAAGAGGCACGCCTGGAAAGCGTGTAAACGCCAAAAGCGTTTCGGGGGTTCGAATCCCCCTCTCTCCGCAGATGGCGTATGATTGATGATATTTTTAAGAAAGAAATATACAATAATAGTAATTTAATTAATTAATCAAAAAACAGTTAGACAATGAAAAAGTTATTTGCAATTGTTGCTATGTTAGGAGTCTTCTCATTTGGCTCTACAGCTATGGCTCAGGAAGCTGAAGTTGCTTCAGTTGAAGGTCAGAGTATTCACAAAACATTAAAGCGTTACTTCATTGAAGGTTCTGCTTCTTTCATGAGCTTGGTAGCCATCGCATTGGTTATCGGTTTGGCATTCTGCGTTGAGCGTATCATTTATCTGAGCTTAGCAGAAATCAACACTAAGAAGTTCATTGGCAAGGTAGAGGAAGCTTTAGAGAAGGGTGACGTTGAGGCTGCTAAGGACATCGCTCGTAACACTCGCGGTCCTATTGCATCTATTTACTATCAGGGTCTGATGAGAATTGACCAGGGTCTGGATACAGTTGAGCGTTCAGTTGTTTCTTACGGTGGCGTTCAGGCAGGTTATCTGGAGAAGGGTTGTTCTTGGATCACACTGTTCATCGCAATGGCTCCATCTCTTGGATTCTTGGGAACTGTGATTGGTATGGTGCAGGCATTCGATACTATCCAGCAGGTAGGTGATATCAGCCCTACAGTCGTAGCAGGTGGTATGAAGGTCGCTTTGATTACTACTATCTTCGGTATCGTTGTTGCTTTGATTCTGCAGTTGTTCTACAACTACGTGCTGACTAAGATCGAGTCTATTAACAGTGACATGGAGGATTCTTCAGTTACTCTGCTCGACCTCATCACAAAGTATAACCTGAAGTATAAGAAGTAATTAAATTTCAAGGAGATTAAAAATTATGAAGAAATTTAGGATACAAAACGTATCTGGTTCAATCCTGTGGTGCTTGTTCATCATTACGATTGCTGTATTTGCTCTCTTCTTCTTTGGAGGCGAGGCTGATCCAGCTAACCGCTTGGTTGCCGATACATCATATTCTGAGCCTGCACAGACAGATACATTGCTGTACTGGGTATATGCACTGATCATCATGGCAGTTGTTGTTACCGTGTTGGCTTTCGTTATCAGATTCATCTCAGATCTGAAAGATAGTCCTAAGGCTGCGCTTGAATCATTGGTAGGCGTTATTGCTTTAGTAGTGTTGATGGTTGTTACTTACTCAATGGGTAGCAACGAACCTCTTCAATTGGTAGGTTATACTGGCGATGAGAATACTGCTCCATGGCTGGCTGTAGCTGACATGTTCATTTACACTATTAGTTTCCTAGTAGCTGTAATGATTGTCCTGATGATTGGTTCAGGTATCAAGAAGAGAATTGGTATGTAATTTAAATAGGAGATATAAAAATGGCAAAAGGCAAAAAGGAAGTTCCTGAACTAAACTCAAGCTCTACTGCGGATATCTCCTTCCTGTTGTTGATCTTCTTCTTGCTGACAACTTCTATGGATACTGATCAGGGTCTGGCACGTCGTTTGCCACCTCCACCTGAGCAGAACCAGAAGAACGATGATATCAAATTGAAGGAGCGTAACGTATTACAGGTATTCCTCAACTTCCAAGACCAGTTATTGTGTGGCGGTGAGTATATAGGAGTAAGTGATCTTCGCCAGAAAGCTAAAGAGTTTATAGCTAACGAGGCCAACGAAGCAAATAAGCCAGAGAAGCATGTGGTTCATACCAACCTGTTAGGTGATATGGAGGCTACAACCAACCACGTTATTTCACTGCGTTGTGACCGCGGTACCTCTTACAATTCTTATATTGCTGTCCAGAATGAACTGGTAGCAGCATATAATGAGTTGCGTGATGAGCTGGCAACAGCCAGATTTGGTAAGGTGTATGCCGAATGTGATGAAATCCAGCAGGAAGATATTCGTACGGTTTATCCACAGAACATCTCAGAAGCTGAACCTAAAAAGTATGGAGACAAGTAATCATGGGAAAATTTAGTAAGACCGGTAAGCGTGGCATGCCACGTATGAACACTTCTTCTCTTCCTGACTTGATCTTTACGCTGTTGTTCTTCTTCATGATGGTAACGACCATGCGTGAGGTTACTTTGAAGGTTGAGTTTAGAGCTCCTCAGGGAACTGAGCTGGAGAAACTGGAAAAGAAGTCTTTGGTGACTTTCATCTATGTAGGTAAACCTACTATGGAGTTCCGTAAGACTTTGGGTGATGAAACTCGTATCCAGTTGAACGATTCATTCGCTGAAACCGCTGAGATCCAGGACTACATTATTGGTGAGCGTGCCAGTATGAAGGAAGAGGATCAGCCTCAGATGACAGTTTCTTTGAAAGTTGACCGCGATACCAAGATGGGTATTGTGACCGATATCAAGGAAGCACTTCGTAGGGCTTATGCATTGAAAATAAACTATTCTGCTGCTAAACGTCAGTAAATAGTTTCTTGGATACAAAAAGGGTCGCTGATCAACAGCGACCCTTTTTATTTTTCATTCTGTATAGAATTGTATGATTCGTCTGATAGCCCTATCACAAACTTTGCAGAACTCAGGACTGCTATTGGTACGCATCCTGCAATCGAATGCAGGGCGATAAACGCCTTTTGAGGAATAACCCCCGCCTTCAAACACTCCTATTCCAGTATCTTGTTGAGTGGTAGGTATAGGAGTATTACTGTCCATCATGTCTTTCCATTTGCTGTCGAAGTCAACGAGTGTAGTGATGTTAGCTTCCCATGGCTCAATGTCCAGTGGATAGCTGCCCGACATAACGTCATCATCATAGAAATATTCGTCGGCCAAGCCTGCAAAGCTATGACCAAATTCATGTACTACCACAGGTCTGAATGTACTGTGATGTGCTGATGCCAGCATGATAGAATTGTAGATGCCGCCACCGCCATATTCTTCTGTGTTCGCTAAAACTATGATGTGTTCGTATGGAATACCTGCAAGTGCATCATGTACTGCTTTCAGATGCGAGGTTGTGAGGTATCTGTCAGAATAGAATGTACTGTAGTTGGAATTGAAAGCAGTTTGTTTCCATTCCTCTTTCTTAGGTATGCTTACGCCACTATCTTTTGAAGCACTGGCCACAGCAACGAAATTAAATTTCTGTTGTAGCGACTTAAACGGTTCATAACTGAAAAGAAATTCGCTGACCTTTGCTGCATCTTCATAAAACAGTTCCATTTCCTCTTGCTTATAACCCTCGGCCAGTATGGCAATGTCAATGCATTCTTCCGGCGTGCCGTTTTTTACTACATATTTATGAGGTGTTACATGTTCTATGCCTTTTTGACGAATTAATATATCTGTTGGTTGCACCATATGTTTTAGGCTGGCAACAACTTCATGCCTATAATTCATAAGTGTTAGCTCTACTTCTGCTGGGGCTTTAGGGAAAGGCAATTGGAAGCAGTTTTCATAACTTTTCGTCACTTCCTTCGCTTCATCTGTTGCCGTCCATTCTTGGAATAACGACGAGAAAGAAGTGGCATAGATAATTTGACCGCTTGCTTTATCACGCATTACCAGTTGTCCGTGGCTTTTCAGTGGCATTTCCGCTAAGTGATGCCTGCGTCCAGCCCAGCCTGGAGTTGCACACAGTTCGTCAAGGGCTATTTGCTGCATCTGGTCATTACCTGTAAAAACATAATCCACACGCAATGTTTGATCAGTAAAATAATGCTCAAATTGCTGCGCATGAATGACCACAGAATTAAGCAAAAACCAAACAGCTATAAATGTTTTCTTCATAAAGTATTGTTTTATTGTTCAATTTTTTCTTGCAAATATAGTCAATAATGTTTACCTTTGCGAATCTTTAATAAATTTTACTTCTAAATTGTAATAAAAATGGCACATCATCAATTAGACGCCCTTGACAAGAAAATCCTGAAAATGATTTCAGCAGATGCTCGAGTTCCATTTTTGGAAGTTGCCAGGGCTTGCAACGTCTCAGGTGCAGCTATCCATCAGAGAGTGCAAAAATTAACAGCAATTGGAGTATTAAAAGGCTCCCAATTTATTGTTGACCCAGAGAGTGTTGGGTTTGAAACTTGTGCGTATATTGGCCTTTACCTTAAAGATCCCGCTTCATTTGAAAGTGTTACTGAAGCATTGAAAAAGATTCCGGAAATTGTAGAATGCCATTATACTACAGGGCAATATGATATGTTTGTAAAGCTGTATGCTCGTAACAATCATCATTTGCTGAGCATCATTCACGATAAGCTTCAGCCATTGAATCTGGCGCGTACAGAAACCATTATCTCTTTCAACGAGGCAATACTTCGTCAGTTGCCAGTTGATTCAATTGTCTCTGAATAGTTAAGCCTTCTTTTCGTAATCAACGAAAGCAAAATCATAGGGATGTCTGTCATCAGCATGACGGACATCTCTTTTTGTTACTTGCCATAGCTCGTGGTCGATAGTAGGGAAATACACATCTACCTCTTTTGCTGTTGCATCAATCTCCGTCATATACAGTCTGTCGGCTATGGGCATGGCTTGTTTATACACACTTGCACCGCCCATAATAAACACTTGTTCATTGTCATCGCAATGTTTCAATGCCTCTTCCAATGAAGCATACACCTCAGCACCAGGCAGTGTTAAAATGTTGCTGCGGCTCAATACAATATTTCTGCGGTTAGGCAAAGCGCCTTTAGGCAGTGATTCAAAAGTTTTTCTGCCCATTACCACAGTATTACCAGTGGTAAGAGCTTTGAAACGCTTCAGGTCATCAGGCAGGTAAAACAAAAGTTTATTCTTAAAGCCCAATGCATTATTCTTATCTATGGCAGCAATAATGGCAATCATGGTTAAACGGCTACTTTTCCGGCAATATGTGGCCAGGGGTTATAATCTGTTAGTTCAAAATCTTCATATTTGAAATCAAAGATGTTTTTTACCTCTGGGTTGATGAGCATCTTAGGCAGCGGTCTTGGTTCGCGTGTTAGTTGCAGATCCACCTGTTCCAAGTGGTTCAGGTAGATGTGTGCATCACCCAAGGTATGTACAAAATCACCAGTTTTCAAGCCTGTAACTTGCGCCATCATCTGTAATAGAAGAGCATAAGATGCGATATTGAAAGGCACCCCCAGAAAAATGTCAGCGCTACGCTGGTACAATTGCAAGCTCAATGTGCCGTTGGCAACATAGAACTGGAACAAACAATGGCAGGGTGGAAGAGCCATGTGTGGCAGGTCACCCACGTTCCACGAACATACCATAATACGTCTTGAGTCAGGATTGTGTTTAATGGTTTCAACCACCTCACTTATTTGGTCAATTACTTTCCCGTCTGTAGTTTCCCAAGAACGCCACTGATGTCCATACACAGGACCAAGGTTGCCATCTGCATCTGCCCATTCGTTCCATATACGCACACCGTTTTCTTGCAGGAAATGCACATTGGTATCGCCTTTAAGGAACCACAGCAGTTCATAGATAATTGACTTCAGGTGCAATTTCTTAGTTGTCAGCAAAGGGAATCCATCGTCCAGATGGAATCTCATCTGATGTCCAAAAATACTTTTAGTACCAGTGCCAGTGCGGTCACTTTTTTCCACGCCTTCTGCCTTCACTCTTCTCAGCAGATCCAAATATTGTTTCATTTTAATTGATAGCTTGATGATAGAAAAGAAAATATTACAGTGCAAATTTACATTTTGCAGATTACTTTTACAAGAAAGGTGTGAGTAAATTGCCGAACCATCCCACAAACTTTTTCCATTTACTGCGTTTTTTCCAATACTCACGATCTAACGGATGACTGTTGCCTTTGTCGCG
>JAIKZS010000072.1 GCA_024682035.1 Bacteroidaceae bacterium | reverse complement strand
TATTGGGGTCTCAAAACTCTTATCTTCGACATCTCAGAGGCCACACCCGACTGCGCAGGTCGTATTATGAACGGTTGGTGGAGTGCACGTTATGATGATGATAAGGATGTTCAGTTCACAAATGGTTTGTGGGAACTTCCTCTCACCGAGACAATTGCGAAGGATTGTGCCCGTGGTAATGGTGGTGATGGTAAAGACCTTGACATCATGATTACTTCAGGTAGCTGCCAAATCAACGCTATCTATTATGAGGAATAATCATTCCTTATCTGTATAATCAATTTAGGGCTGGCTCAATCAAAGTGAGTCGGCCCTTTATAGCAAAACAATGACTAACAAAAGCAAATTATCTCGTGCCATCCTCTATTTAAGTGTATTAGCATTCACCACATTTTTGGTATCTGTTCTATACATGAATCAAGAGGTATTATATACGGCACACGACCGTTCTGAATTTATTTCCGGTACACCATTCTTCCATACCCTAATGTCGAAGCCTTTTGGCTTGATACAGTATGTGGGAGCCTGGCTCACACAATTCTGCTATCATCCGATATTAGGTGCAGGGATACAGGTATCAATATGGATTTTGATATTTTTCTTAGGTTGCCGAGCATTCAAGTTACAAGGAAGCGCCTCAGCTCTGATGCTCTTACCTATAGCCTGCCTGCTATTATCGATAGTTGATCTTGGTTACTGGATTTATATCTATACCATCAGAGGTTATTGGTTCTCACAATCGGTAGGTTATCTCATCATGTTGCTGCTCCTATGGGCAGCTCGGTCAACCCCACGCAAATGGCATCTTGCTTGGTATCTTTTAGGGGTTTGTATTTATCCGCTGATAGGATGGTTTGCTTTGCTCTTTATTATATGCCTTATACTTTCTGAGAAAATCACTTGGCGCGAGTTTGCCGGTTTAATCCTGCTCATTTTTACCACCAGTATCTGGTATACGCAACTCTATTCAAATTTAAAATTCGACGATGTAGTATTGGCAGGCCTACCCTGCTTCGAAATACCGAGCGACAGCAGCCCACATCTTTCTTATCCTTTCTGGGCCCTTGGTGCAATCTCTTTACTCATACCTTTATGTAGTAAATATCTAACCAAGTGGTTCGTACCTGTGCTCTGTGCTGCAGCAAGCATCTTCTATACCTGGTCGCAGATGTACTACGATCAAAACTACATCGACGAAATGCGCATGGTGCGTTATGCCGAAAATGATAACTGGCTACAGGTTCTCCAATTGTCAGAAGAAAAAAACGAGCTTACCAACACCATGGTTTTTCTAAAGAACATTGCCCTCATGAACGAGGGGGGCTTACTCGACCGTTCATTCAAAATAGGCAACAATGCGGCAAGCATCTATAACCCTGATACGCTACATGTTACACTGTTAGATATTGCTTCACCCCTTGTCTATTATAACTATGGTATGATTAATGAATCCACACGTCTGGATTTTGAGAATGCTATACAAGCAGGCTTCTCTCCTTTCTACCTAAAAATACTGGCCCGCTGTGCGTTAGCTACAGGTGATAACAAATTAGTTGACCGCTATACTACCATGTTGCATCATATGCCTTTCTACGAAGAGTGGCAACCGGCACCTGTAACAGCCAAGATCAAAGAGCTGCAAACATGCTATCCCGACGAGATTACTGGTGTTGAGAACAGTGATAGCTATATTGTAAACAGCATCAGTCTTTGGTCCGAATCAGATAGTAAAGTAGCTTCCGAACAGGCCTTGTTCTATGCAATGATACGTTGTGATTCACGACGGTTCTGGGCAGCTTTACGCAATTACGTGAAATTGCACATGAATGAGCAGTTCCCGGTTCATGCACAAGAAGCTTATATCCTGTACCTGGATAAGGCACCCGAAGAAAAACGCATGATGATGCCAGTAGAACAGACTACCTACGATCGTTACAAACGATTCTGGGACACACTGAAAACTGTAGCAACCCCAGGAATGAGCATTCAACAGGTTGGCGAACAAATGTACAAAGAGTTTGGCGACACCTATTGGTGGTATAACATCTTCGGCAAGAAGCCCATAGCCATACATGGACAAATTGGAAACGAAACTCATGCTTAAACAACGATGAAAAGATTGATTCTATCCTATATAATGATTCTGGTTGCTGTCATAATGTTCTTATCATCATGCACCAATCATCCCGATGTTCCTTTAACATCGAAGCAAGCTAAATGCCTGCCTGCCATATTCCC
>JAIKZS010000004.1 GCA_024682035.1 Bacteroidaceae bacterium | reverse complement strand
GCGGTCAATATTCGGTGTGGGTGCAAGACTGGACAAAGCACTTCCATACGCACTAATGCATTGGATGGCATGGTCATCACACATAATATACAATATGTTGGGATGCTGCGTTTCTTGTGCAGCAAGTTCTCCAGCCGAGGCAGCCATGGCCATCATAGGAACCAATGGGATACTTTTGGTTAAATTCATATTTTATATTTTTATTGGTTTTCGACAAAGATATACTTTTTATATATTTATGCAAAAAAAAATCACACAAAACAAAAAGGCAAACACAGATATACTCTCTTTTCTCAATATAAAAATAAATGCCTAATAATTTTGTTCTCTCTTCTGCTTATATTATCTTTGTCCCCTGAATTGGTTCTGTTGAGACAAATCGTTTCTTCAGATTAAAAGGGAATCAGGTGAGAATCCTGGACAGTCCCGCTGCTGTGTAACTCAATTTATACTTTCTGGCAAATGCTTATTGCCACTGACCTTTTTATTTTAAGATGGTTGGGAAGGCGTCAGAAAGTGAGTCAGTCAGAAGACCTGCCATTCATTAAAGGCTATTCATCTCGTGGGTTAGATGATTGGTACGAAATATTTTTGTCTTATTTACATGTATAGTTTATATGTTTAAGAACTTTCATGGCTTTGACATGTTTGAGCAATATCAAACATGGAAGCGAGAACGTAGAGAACGTAAAAGTTTTAAGTATCGTCTTTCTGTAACTGCAATTAAGCTGATTGTTATAATCGGTTGCTCCCTCACCCTACTGTTTTTGCCTTCCACAGCATTCGGCATCACCGGACTTACGTTGGTAGAGCAGCGAGTAATTGCCATTTTCGCATTTGCCACTTTGATGTGGCTACTTGAACCAGTACCCGCCTGGACTACTTCCATGGGTATTGTGGTACTACTTTTACTAACATGCAGTGATAGTTCGTTATGGTTTATGAGGAACGAGCTACCTAATCAAGCTCTTGGTGAATTTATCCATTACAAGTCCATTTTAAACAGTTTCTCTGATCCAATCATCATGTTGTTCATTGGTGGTTTTATTATGGCCATTGCTACATCGAAAAGTGGATTAGATGTCACTTTAGCGAAAGTAATGCTTAAACCTTTTGGCACACAGAGTAGATTTGTACTTTTAGGTTTTATTTTACTTACAGCTTGGTTTTCAATGTTCATCAGCAACACAGCGACAGCAGCGATGATGCTTACCTTCCTTACACCAGTAATGAGATCATTGCCGAGCGATGGCAAAGGTAAGATAGCATTGGCTATGTCTATTCCAATAGCAGCCAATCTGGGTGGTATAGGCACCCCTATTGGTACACCTCCCAACGCTATTGCGCTGCGCTATCTAAACAATCCAGACGGGCTTAACCTAAACATTGGTTTCGGTGAATGGATGATGGTAATGTTTCCATTTGTGATAGTAATTTTGTTGATTGCATGGGTATTACTACTCAATATATTCCCCTTCAAGCAGAAGAAAATCGTGTTGAATATTCAGCATGAGCATAAGCAAAGTTGGCGTGACTGGGTGGTATACATTACTTTCTGCGTTACTGTGAGCATGTGGATACTCGATAAATATACGGGTGTAAACGCCAATGCAGTAGCCATGATACCAGTGGGTGTATTCTCCCTCACAGGCATTATTGGCAAGCGTGACTTAGAAGAGTTAAACTGGAGCGTATTGTGGATGGTTGCCGGTGGTTTTGCTTTAGGTGTGGCATTAGAAGAATCTGGTTTGGCCATGCATCTAATAGAATCCATTCCATTCGACACATGGCCAGCACTGGCTATTATCATAGGATCTGGAGTGTTGTGCTACATCCTTTCCAACTTTATCAGTAACACCGCTACTGCTACATTATTGGTACCCATTTTAGCAATTGTTGGTACAAGCATGGGAGATCAGCTTGAGCATCTTGGTGGCATCACCACTTTACTTGTTGGTATTGCACTTAGCTCATCAATGGCAATGCTGCTACCCATCAGTACCCCACCCAATGCAATGGCCCATTCTACAGGTTTTATCAGTCAGAAAGATATGATGAAAACAGGCTTAATTATGGGTGTGATCGGTTTAGTTCTTGGCTATCTAATGCTTATTTTACTAGGTAGCTACGGATTATTATAACGTTATTTCTTTTCTACCATTGTACACATATGTGTTTATTTGGCGGCTTATGTCTGTGAGAGACATAGCCGCCACCTTTTAGGTATTGGATATTATTTTTTTAAAGTCTAACTTTGTCAAAATAACATACTTTTCCATGAGTAATAAATTAACAAATTGGATATTAGCAACTCATCGAGTGTTAGGTTGGCTGCTTTGTTTGTTGTTTCTTATGTGGTTTTTATCGGGAATAGTCATGCTTTACCATCGATTTCCACGTGTATATGAAAGTGACCGACTAGAACATCTGGAGGCAATAGGTACCACAGATACTTTACCATCAATTTTTGATTTACAAGCAATGGCCGACAACAAGTCTGCTCGTTCTTTACGCATGGAACGATATTTGGGGCAAACTTATTTCAAATGGCAAACAAAGGACTCTCTCTACACGCTAATGGCCGATAGTACACAGTTACTTCACAACATTACAGAGCCTGATTACAAAGAAAAGGTGATTGCCAGCTGGATTAAAGCACCTATTTTAAAAATTGATACACTTTCGCTATTAGACCAATGGATACCTTTTGGTTCCATGAAAGCCGAACTACCCATATATCGCTATCATTTCAATGATACTGAGCGCCATCAGCTCTATTTAAGTTCAAAAACAGGACGTGTATTACAATTTACTACCAAGTCAGAACGTTTTTGGGCTTGGTTAGGTGCCATTCCACATTGGATATATTTTTATCAACTTCGGCAAAATGCTGAACTTTGGAGCGATGTAGTAATCTATCTTTCTGGAGCTGGTTGCATTATGGTCATCCTTGGTTTATGGGTTGGATTCGTCCGTTTGATTCAACATCGTCAGCATGGGAAAGATGGCATAACACCTTATAAGAAAAAATGGTATCGTTGGCATCATGTGGGCGGCTTAGTGTTTGGCATCTTTTGTCTGACTTTTGTTTTCAGTGGTATGATGTCAATGATGGATCTCCCCTCGTGGATAACTCATTCACACCTACAGAATAATCCTTCACGTTTTATGCAGGCAGCAGCTCCACAGCCAACAGACTATGTGCTTGATTATAGAAAAGTGGCGAGTGCCTATCCTAATGCTCTTCAAATACAATGGAGCCACTTACGCGAGCATCCTTTTTATATAGTCACGACCTCAGATGACGTTCTCTATGTTGATGCAAACAACAATGATATAAGACCTTTAAACATCGATCGTGATGAGTTTCTACATTATGTAAAAAGTTTTTATAGTACTGATAGTACCACGCGAGACAGCCATATAAATCTACATGTTGAAGAACTTGATCACTTTGAGACTTATTATCGTGCACGCAGCAATATTGAAACTAATAAGCTATTGCCAGTGTGGAAGATAACAGCTTCTGACACTGACAATAGCGTATTTTACATGAACCCACGAAATGCTTCCGTGCGTTACGTTGACCGTTCATCTCGGCTTAACTACTGGGCATATACAGCTTTACACCGCATGCGTATAGGTTTCCTCAACAGTCATAGTACCTTACGAAAGTCACTCATCTGGGTGCTGATGATAGGCGGTGCTACCGTATCATGCACAGGCATTGTTTTAGGTATAAACAGATTTAGGAGATGGTTTAAAAGAAAGAAATAATTTTATTAATTAAAAAGCTGACTGTGACTTATATTCACTCCCTGGCTGATAATCCATCCAATCAATGGCAGCAACAGCCCTAGTACCAGCTTCACCTTCAGCAAACCATCCAAAAAGTATACCAGTAAAGCCTCCCATTGTTTCCGTTGACAAGAAGAAGCTATCCATCTTAGCTAATGGCAAGAACTCCTTTCCATCTGTACTATATGAGAACGCATAATGGCTGTTGGTTACGTCAATCCTAAATTGTACAGCACTCTTACTGTTTAGCTTTACCGTCTTAGCCACATGCTTTATTTCACCTAATCGGTAACTCAATTCTATCTGCTGAGAACCATCAGGCGCACCAATCAGAGCTACATCATAGTGTCCACGGCTCTCCATATAGACAGTAAGACCCACACGATCGCCAGCCTTTGCATTTTTCATAGACATGCTTGTAGTAACTACACAATTCACATCAGTTTGACGACGAGCTACAAATGTAGGCGTACGTGTTGGATCGTCCAATTTAACAGAAGTAGCCTTTAACAATAGCTGATTATTCGCATAAGAATAATTATCCAGAACTGGATTATTGGTGTATATCCACTCAAACCCCAGTTTCTTACCATCTTTAAAATCTACTTTATTAGATGCTTGTGGCAATAACACCTGTGGCAAGGTCTGAACATGACTCATATCAACGTCCACCCATCCTTTCCCGTTTACCACAGGCCAAGCATTTTCATCCCATCGTACTGGAGCCAAACAAGTTTCTCTACCTAACAGATGATGTTGTTTGCCAACCGTATCTCGGAATCCAAGATACACCATCCACCAAGAGCCATCGGCAGCTTGAATCAAATCAGGGTGACCTGTACCCTGCAGAATACTGGAAGCAGAATCCCTTCGTTTTTGAGTAAGAATCGGATTAGCAGGATTACTTGTATAAGGGCCATCAATATTACTACTTCGAGCGATATTCACTTTGTGTCCCATTTCTGTTCCACCTTCTGCAATCAGCAAATAGTAATAACCATCTTTCTTATAAAGGTGAGGCCCCTCTGGACTGCTGTCTCCGTCACCATCCCATATGTTTTTAGGTTCACCTATCATCTGATAAGTTTGACTGTCTAATTCTACAAACCCAATATGGTTCATAGCACTCCAGACCAAAAACATCTTACCATTTTCCCAATACAAAGAAGGGTCTATACCCATTACACCTTCAATGAAAACAGGGTCACTCCAAGGACCAGCTGGATTATCAGCAGTCACAATAAAATTACCAGCCTTATTGGTAAACATCAAATTGATGTTCGTTGTAATCATATAATACTTACCCTCATGAAATCGGATTGTTGGTGCAAAAATACCACTGCTCGCCCCACCTTTGCTCAAGTCAACTTGTGAGGGACGATCTAGTACATTGCCTATCTGTTCCCAATGAATAAGGTCTTTACTGTGGAACACAGGTACGCCAGGAAAATACTGAAATGAACTCGTGACCAAATAGAAGTCATCACCCACCCTACACACACTTGGATCAGGGTAATAGCCTGGAATAACTGGATTTTGAAATCCTTTTTCTGTTCTTTGATCATTTAACACATTTGATTGGCCAAATATTGGTAAAGCCAAAAATCCAGCAAGTAGAAATAAAAACAATTTTCTCATAACATAAGATTTGAAATATTGATGCAAAGATACTATTTATTCATAGGACTAAAACGGGCGAACAGTAAAAAAAAGACATTTGTCCACTTTTACTTATTATTTAGCAATCGTAAAATAACAATGCTGATTTGTCCTCAGAAGATTAGCTTTGGAAAATTTTGGAACTATGTAAATCTTTAGAATCATCTTACATTTGCAATGTCTAAAAAAATAATCTTATGAAAGTAAAGGTAGTGATAACTCACTCATTTAATAATAGAAATAGCTTTTACTACCCGACATGGATTTCCTACAGCCACAACATTAGAGGGAATATCTTTAACTACTACAGAACCAGCACCAATGGTAACGTTGTTTCCAATGGTAACACCAGGCAGGATAACAACACTACCTCCAATCCACACATTGTTGCCAATTGTGACTGGTTCTGCCCATTCTCTACGGCTGTTACGCTCTGAGGGATCAGTACTATGGCAGGCTGTATATATACTGACATTAGGTCCAATAAAACAATCATCGCCAATAGTAACCAATGCTTCATCCAAAACAGTGAAGTTGAAATTAGCAAAAAAACGTTTCCCTACCCTGATATGCTTCCCATAGTCACAGAAAAAGGGCTGTATAATTTTAACTTCATCATCTGCTACATGACCAAGCATTTTTTTTAGCATGGCAAGAAGGTGCGAAGCATCAAGAGGAGAAAGAGCGTTGTATTTTTTAATAACCTCTTTTACCTCATTCAGTTCACGAATCAATTCACTATCAACTGCAGAATACATTTCTCCTGCCAACATTTTTTCCTTTTCCGTCATAACAGATTAAATATACAATTAATAACATATAGCGTCAGGATCAAGTGGGTTCATATCTCTAAAATCAAGGTTCTTTACCATGTGTAGGGCGCCTTGTTTATATGACTAAAAATGATCGCTGGCAATATTTATGGTTATACATGCTGCAAAAT
>JAIKZS010000131.1 GCA_024682035.1 Bacteroidaceae bacterium | reverse complement strand
ACGATGGAGAATAGCTCGTCTTTTAACAGAAAGGCTATCGTGGCAGCTATTACCGTAATTACCAAAATCCGGATGAGCACCGTGCGCAACTCGTCAAGGTGATCCCAGAATGTCAACGGAAGATCTCTCTCGTGGTCGTCTCGTTCACTCATCTTTCTTCGGCGCCGTTTCCTCCTTCTTGTCTTCTGGAGACGTCACTTCATTCATACCATCCTTGAAACTCTTGACCCCTTTGCCCAGGCCACGCATCAGCTCGGGGATTTTCTTACCTCCAAATAACAGTAGGATGATTAGTGCGATAACAAGTATCTCTTGCATTCCAAGTCCAAACATTATGATAAAGTTTTTGGTTTCAGATGCAAAAATACAAAAATTACTTGCATAAACAAATTTTTTTGTAAAAAAATATCAGAACAGATAATAATTATAGCCAAACAAAACACAAAATAGTTAAGAGGTTCAAGCTGGCAGGGCTTTAACAAAAACCTTAAAAACTACCTCCTATGACTCTTTTTATTAGCTCACACTGAAATCACGGAAATACACTTTAAGTGATGAAATTCTTACAAAAAAGCTTGTTAGCAAATGGATTGTCGAAAATTGCAGCCATAATAATGAATGGGGATATCCTACAGGTTATCAAGCTGCATTTACACGATACCTTAAAACCTTATCAGAATTTGGATTTATATATGCTCAATACGAGCAAAAGCTCCTTCTTTCTCCCGTTGCCAAAGCTCTTGTCAATGGTAAAATTACTTTGTCAGAGGCATTTGCTCTACAAAGTATGAGATTTTGGAGGAAATCACCATATCGGCGTGTTTTAAACGACTTCAATTTCTTTGAGTTTATCATAGATGCAATGATAGAATTGAAGAAAAAAGGGCATCGTTTGTCATACAATCAGTTGATGGTGGGCCTATTTTCTGATGATGGAAATGTAGAAGAATTCTTATCCCTGCTGGAGAATAATAAAGTCGGCGATGATGCAGATAAGGCTTATGCTTTGGTAAAGAGAAAATATAGTCAGGTAGATGTCGAGCACGCAAAAGCAGCAAAACAGGAATCTGCTTTTAGAGATTATGGAAACACAGTGTTTCGTGTGTTGCAACTTACGGGTTTTGTCACTGTGGAATATACTGGAGTTCTTATGCTTACTCCAAATGAAAATCGCATGCCATTATATAAGGCTTTAAAAGCAAGAAAATTTTTTGTTTCCGAATCCGCAAAGGAAGATGAAGACGAATATTTTGAACAGTTGGGGGCTTTTGATGATTCTCTAGAATCTTTGATTCTTTCCCATAGGGAAAAAGTAGATCATTCTACTGCAGAATATAATAAGAAAATACCGAACATCATAAGTTCTTATGGATTAACTCCCGACTCTATAGAACAGGCATTGATAAAGGTTTCAAATGGAGACAAAAAGGGTAAAGATACATTCTGGTTCATACAAGATCCAGTAAAATTTGAGTTCCTACTCACACTTTTTGTCTATACCTACTATGGAGACACTTTCGAATATAAACCAAATTTCATTTGTGATGAGGCAGGTATTCCGTATTCACATGCACCGGGTAATGTCGGAGACATAGAGATTTTCAATAAAGATAGATATTGGCTTATAGAGGCTACATTGATTCGTTCCAAGAATCAGCAAGTCAACAATGAAACGGTAAACCTCTTTCGTCATATTGATGATACTGTTAACGGTCAGAAATATCTAACATTAGTAGCACCATATATTCATGAGGACACAAAATTAATATTCAATGTCGCTTCTATTATCACGATTATAAAAAGCAAGATGTTGAGTCTTAGTTCCGATGCGCAAACAACGGATGAATTTATTGGCGATATGAAGAATAACTCTTATTTTGAAGCCATAACATATAGGTCACAAGACTTTATTCAAAACATCCGCCAACAACTCAACAAAGGTCATTTTGATGAAACCAAGAAAGACAAAGTATCCATACATTATGAATCTTTCATCGATGAAGATTTAGCATTCCCAATGGCTGCAGAAGATTTTCCAATGAACGAAGAAAAATAAAAAAATAGCAAAAAAATTTGGAAGTTTAAAAAAAACTTCCTACCTTTGCAGCAGAAAGATAAGAAAGTGTATCGCATAGGGCAGGAGCCCCGGTTGGTCCGGCAAGCGAATGCAAGATGTAGACACTCCCACCTCCGCCTTAGAAGGATAGCCCCGG
>JAIKZS010000137.1 GCA_024682035.1 Bacteroidaceae bacterium | reverse complement strand
TGGCGGAGTTGGGCATTCGTGAACAAGCATTCCCAGGTTGTCAGGTGGTGGTTATGAAAGATGGACATACTATCTACAATAAGGCTTTTGGCCATCATACTTATGAAGATACCGGCATCAAAGGGGAACCAGTACTGCCAGTACAGTTGACCGATGTGTATGATTTGGCTTCCATGACCAAGACCACAGCCACGCTGCTGGCCATCATGAAACTCTACGATCAGGGCCGTATCAGTCTGACAGAGCGTGTGGCAACTTATCTTCCTTATCTGAAAGGTACCGACAAGCAAACCATCACGGTGCGAAGCCTACTCTATCATGAGTCGGGCTTGCCTTCTTCTATTTCCTTCTATCGGGAGGCCATTGATAAGGAAAGCTATCAAGGTACTTTGCTCAGGAACCGCCGCGACCATCTGCATACCATACAGATAGCTGCCCGCGATTGGATAAATCCTAATTATCAGTATTTTGATTCGTTAGTCTCTGACCATCAGTCGGCCGAATACCCCTTACAAGTGGCCGATGGCGTTTGGCTTTCTCCTTTGTTCAAGGAGGTATATCACACCAAGATTGTAGATGCTACCATGCGGTCGCGCACCTATCGCTATAGTGATGTGAACTTCATTCTTTTGCAACAGATGGTTGAACAGCTCACGGGCATGGGCTTGGATGAATACCTGGACCGAGAGTTTTATCAGCCAATGGGGTTACAGCGCACGGGTTATCATCCTTTACAGCGCATAGCGAAACAAGAGATTGTACCAACATCACAAGATCAATTCCTGCGTAAGCAATTGCTGCAAGGCTATGTACACGATGAGGCTGCTGCCTTCCAGGGTGGCGTTTCAGGTAATGCTGGACTGTTCTCGAATGCCATGGAGGTGGCACAGATTTACCAAATGTTGTTGAACGAAGGTGTGTTTAACGGCAAGCGATATCTGAGTGAGAGTACATGCAAGTTGTTTACTACCAGTAAATCGCGCATCAGTCGAAGAGGATTGGGCTTCGATAAGCCCGATGTGGTGAACAAAGCCAAGAGTCCTTGTCCTGATGATGCGCCAGCCACCGTATATGGCCATACAGGTTTTACGGGCACTTGTGTTTGGGTAGATCCTACTAACAACTTCATCTATGTGTTCTTGAGCAATCGCGTGCATCCTAAATCCTGGAATCCTAAATTGGGCCAACTAAACATTCGTCCTAAAATAATGCAGGTTATTTACGATGCCCTCCTCACAGATAATAATAAATAAAATTGATTATATGAAACTTATATCATGGAACGTTAATGGCCTACGTGCTTGTGTTGACAAAGGTTTTGTCGATTCTTTTAACGCGTTGGATGCGGACTTCTTCAGTTTGCAGGAAACCAAAATGCAGGCTGGTCAGCTGGATATAGCCTTTGAAGGATATCAATCTTATTGGAACTATGCCGAGAAGAAAGGTTATTCAGGCACTGCCGTATTTACCAAGCATGAGCCCCTGGCAGTTACTTATGGCTTGGGTATAGATGAACACGATCACGAAGGTCGAGTCATTACCATAGAAATGCCTCAATTCTTTCTGGTGAATGTTTATACGCCCAATTCTCAAGATGAATTGAGGCGACTAGACTATCGCATGCATTGGGAAGAAGATTTCCGCCATTACTTGCTTTCGCTTGATGCGAAGAAACCTGTGATTGCTTGTGGGGATATGAATGTGGCGCATCAGGAGATAGATCTGCGTAACCCCAAGACGAACCGACGCAATGCGGGTTTTACAGATGAGGAACGAGAGAAAATGACGACTCTACTTGGCAGTGGCTTTACCGATACCTTCCGCTATTTCTATCCCGATATGGCAAATCAATATTCGTGGTGGTCATACCGTTTCCATGCACGTGAGAAGAATGCGGGCTGGCGCATTGACTATTTCTTGACTTCTAAGTCGCTAAATGATAAACTGAAGGGAGCTAAGATTCATAGCGAAATCTATGGCTCAGATCATTGTCCTGTAGAATTGGATATTGACATTTGAGTGGATAGCTGAATTCTAAAAATGCTGAATATATAGGGGCTCCTGATGGGAGCAAAACTTACGTTTCCCGTATATATTCAGCATTTATTATGCCTTTACTTTGTAAGGATAACCACGCTGGCGGGTTTCAATCCCTTGGCACTTGCATGCAAAGTAATGCTTCCTGCTTGCTCAGAGCTTTGAACAATGGCTGTGAGCTGACCGGCAAAAGCGTGCATTTTGTGCGAATGGAAGAGGTCTAAGCAAGCACCATCTCCATTGGCAGCAGCTCGGTAAGAGCCAGCACCACTCACTTTGAAGCTGACCTCGCGACCATCGTCCGGACAAAGATTACCATCTTTATCCACCACGCTTACCGTAATGTATGCCAAGTCCTTGCCGTCGGCACAGATCTGACTTCTATCAACGGTGAGTTGCAAGTGATGAGGCTTGCCTGCTGTACGAATGGTCTTTTCTTCAACCTTATTGCCTTGTGCATCGTAGGCAACCACCTTTACTTCACCTGGCTCATACTTCACATCTTCCCACATCAGACGATAGCGGTGCATGACAGCTTTCTCTCCCAACTCAGTTTCACGGGCTTTGGCTTCGGCTGCTGTCCATTTGTGCTGTTTGCCCTGGCTCTTGCCATTGATGAATAGCTCAGCCTCTGGCCAACTGGTATAAACATAAACAGGAGTAACTTGACCTTTGCGATTCTTCCACGTCCAGTGTGGCAATATATGCAAGGTACTCTCCTTTTTGTTCCATACGCTGCGATAGAGATAATAGCGGTCTTTTGGCAATGACGCGAGGTCGATGATGCCAAAATAAGAGCTGTGAGCAGGCCAATTATCATAATAAGGTGTAGGCTCACCCAAATAATCAAAACCAGTCCATACAAACTGTCCGATTTCCCACTCATGATCATCGGCCATGGC
>JAIKZS010000109.1 GCA_024682035.1 Bacteroidaceae bacterium | reverse complement strand
AACCTCAAGGAATTGCAACACATCTTGTTTGCCATCCCCACCGAGTCGTTCCTCTACCATATCAGTCGCAATCACATGAGTCGCTGGCTCTACTCGCGCGCCATCTTCCCCATCGCCGAGTTTTTGAAGCCCATCACGTGGAACAGTCTGCAGGATGTGGATGCACACCGACAGATTATTTTCGATGCCATCGTGAAATACCGCAAGATGAAGAACCAAGGCGTGGTGGCCATCTTCAGGCGTGACCGATTCGACAGTTACTCCAATTTTGCCCGCATCGGCGAGGGTTCGCTGGGTGGCAAAGGCCGTGGCTTGGCATTTATCGATAATTTCCTGAAACGACATACCGAGTTTGATGAGTTCGAGAACGCACGCATCATAGTGCCCAAGACGGTGGTGCTGTGTACGGATGTGTTCGATGAGTTCATGGCCACTAACAAACTGTATCAGATAGCGTTGTCGGATGCTGACGACGAGACCATCTTGAGGTATTTCCTCAAGGCTCGTTTGCCGGAGCGATTGGTGGAGGACTTCTTTACATTCTTCGATGCCGTGAAGTCGCCTATCGCCATTCGTTCATCATCACTCTTAGAGGACTCTCATTACCAGCCGTTTGCAGGTATCTATAGCACCTACATGATTCCTAACCGCGACGACAAATATGAGATGCTGCGTATGCTGAGCGATGCCATCAAGGGTGTCTATGCTTCGGTATTTTTCAAAGACTCAAAGGCTTATATGCAGGCTACCAGCAATGTAATTGACCAAGAAAAGATGGCGGTCATTTTGCAGGAGGTGGTGGGCACGCAGTATGGCGACCACTTCTATCCTTCGTTCTCGGGCGTGGGGCGTTCTATCAACTACTATCCACTTGGCGACGAGAAAGCTGAGGAGGGTACGGTGAGTTTGGCGCTTGGATTGGGCAAATATATTGTGGATGGTGGCATGACGCTGCGTTTTTCGCCTTATCATCCTACCAAGGTGCTACAAACCAGCGAATTGGATTTGGCGTTGCGCGAAACGCAGACGCGATTCTATGCGCTGGACATGACGAACAGCGGTCAGAATTTCTCTATCAATGATGGTTTCAACCTGTTGAAACTGAGTGTGAAGGATGCTGAGAAGGATGGCTCGCTGAACTATATAGCATCTACCTTTGATCCTTACGACCAGGTGATACGCGATGGCTTATATCCTGGTGGCAGAAAGGTCATCACTTTTGCTAACATCTTGCAGCACGACATTTTCCCGCTGCCACGCATCTTGCAATTGTCGCTGAAATACGGACAAGAGGAGATGCGCCGACCGGTGGAGATTGAATTTGCTGCGAAACTGGCAAAGGATAAGAATGAGGTGAGTACTTTCTATTTGCTGCAAATCAGACCGATTGTGGATGCGAAGGAGAATCTGGAGGAGGATTTATCGCTGATTCCTGAGGAGCAGTTGTTGCTGAAATCTAACAATTCGTTGGGGCATGGCATCATGAATGAGATTCAGGATGTGGTGTATGTGAAGACTGACAATTATAATGCGCAGAACAACCAGGCTATTGCGTGGGAGATTGAGAAAATCAACCAGCAGTTCCTCGACAAGGACAAGAACTATATCTTGATAGGCCCTGGACGTTGGGGCAGTAGCGACACGTGGCTGGGCATTCCTGTAAAGTGGCCACACATCAGTGCTGCTCGCATCATTGTGGAGGCTGGCCTTACGAATTATCGTGTTGACCCGAGTCAGGGTACGCATTTCTTCCAGAACCTTACTTCGTTTGGTGTGGGTTATTTTACTATCAATGCTTACATGAATGATGGTATTTATAATCAGGATTTCTTGAATGCGCAACCTGCTGTTGAGGAGACGACTTATCTGCGCCATGTGCATTTTGATTCGCCGTTGGTGGTGAAGATGGATGGTAAGAAGAAGACGGGGGTGGTGATGAGGCCGGAAAACAATTAAGGCTGCTCGGTGAGCAGCCTTAATTGTTTTATCTATTTGAATACATCGTTTCGTAGTATTTCTGATAGTCACCACTGGTAACTTGTTCTACCCAGTCTTGGTGATTGAGGTACCACTCGATGGTTTTGACGATACCTACTTCGAAGCGAGTTTCGGGGTACCAGCCAAGTTCGTTCTTGATCTTGGTGGGGTCAATGGCGTAGCGCTGATCGTGACCAAGGCGGTCTTTTACAAAAGTAATCAAGTCGTCGTTGATCCAGCTGATGTCAATCTGTCCATCGGCACCGATTACTTGTTTCTTCAGTACTTTGCGATAAGCTGGATGGTCTTCCATCATCTGGTGGATGGTACTGATGGTGAGTTTTACAATCTCGAGGTTGGTCTTCTCATTGTGGCCACCCACATTATATACCTCGCCAGCACGACCGTTGCTCACTACCATATCGATAGCCTTGCAATGATCTTCCACATACAGCCAGTCGCGTACATTGCTACCATCACCATATACAGGCAGTTGCTTGCCTTCCAAGATATTCTTGATGATAAGAGGTATCAGTTTCTCAGGGAAGTGATAAGGACCATAATTGTTGCTGCAACGGGTGGTAGATACTGGCATCTTGTAGGTGTCGCGATAAGCCTGCACCACCATATCAGCAGAAGCTTTTGAAGCGCTGTAGGGGCTATGCGGACAAATGGGGGTGGTTTCAACGAAATAACCCTCAGCGCCCAGGGCACCATACACCTCGTCGGTAGATACTTGGTGGTAGCGCACACCAGTCTTCCAAGTAGGATAGCCATGATCATCTTTGCCAGTCACCCATGCCTTGCGAGCAGCATCCAGCAGGTTCTGCGTACCTAAGATGTTGGTTTGCAGGAAAAGCTGTGGATTCTCAATGCTACGATCCACGTGACTCTCTGCGGCAAAATTCACGACATAGTCGAAATGAAATTTATCAAACAGACTGTCCACCAGACTGCGGTCGCAGATGTCGCCCTTCACGAAAAAGCAACGTTTGTCATCAATATCGTTAGCAATTGTACCTAAATTGCCGGCATACGTCAATGCATCGAGCACCACCAGACAAACGTCGTCATGCTTTTGCAACATGTATTTCACGAAGTTGGAGCCAATAAATCCAGCAGCTCCTGTAACTAAGTATGTTTTCATTTTTATGGGATTTTATGCTTTATGATTATTTGCCAGATCAATCAAATACTGACCATAGGCTGTCTTGCTGAGTTTTTCACCTAATGCCTTTAACTGCTGGGTATCAATCCAGCCGTTGCGCCAAGCAATTTCTTCGATACAACTTACATACATGCCCTGACGGTTCTGTATGGTAGCCACGAAGTTAGATGCATCCAACAGACTATCGCTGTTGCCAGTATCCAGCCAAGCAAAGCCTCGGCCGAACACTTCAACTTTCAAGGTGCCCTCTTGGAGGTAAAGCTTGTTAAGGTCGGTTATTTCATACTCACCACGAGCCGACGGTTGCAATCCGGCAGCCTTAGCGGTAACTGTACTATCATAGAAATACAGACCAGGCACAGCGTAGTTGCTCTTGGGGTGGGCAGGTTTCTCTTCGAGTGAAATGACCTTGCCGTCAGCATCAAACTCCACCACGCCATAAGCGCGAGGGTCTTTTACATAGTAGCCAAAGATGCATGCACCCTTATCTACCTTCGCTGCATTCTTCAGCAGTTGTCCGAACCCACGACCATAAAACAGGTTGTCGCCCAAGATAAGACAGCCAGCTTCGCCATTCAAGAACTCAGCGCCCAACACAAATGCCTGTGCCAAACCGTTAGGCTTTTCCTGAATTTTGTACTCGAATTTCATGCCTAACTCCTCGCCAGTGCCCAACAGTTCGCGGAACATGGGCAAATCGCGTGGGGTGGATATGACTAACACCTCACGAATGCCTGCCAGCATAAGTGTTGATAAGGGATAATAAATCATGGGCTTGTCATATACAGGCATAATCTGTTTGGAGATAGCCTTCGACAGCGGATAAAGACGGGTGGCACTGCCACCTGCAAGAATGATTCCTTTCATAAACCGGTTTTTAATCTTATAAGCAAATGCAAATATCTGAAACTTTTATGACATGTCAAAGCATTTGCAGTCTTTAATTCAAAAAA
>JAIKZS010000107.1 GCA_024682035.1 Bacteroidaceae bacterium | reverse complement strand
ACAAACAGAAGGGCCAGACAGAAGAATACAATACCCATGGCCAGCAGAGTGATGCCGATACCATGTGGATCTTCACGTTTTAGTTTGGCGTCTTTGGTTTCATCAGTAGTAATGAAATTTTCAATACCAGGTGTGGCGTTTTCTGCAGACTTTACGCTCCATGAATTACCATGTCGAGCATAACTCTGGTTAGCAGCCAGGGCTGGTACTGATACAGAATCGATGAGCTCTGTGGCATTACCATTGTAAAAAGCAATCCAAAAAGGTTCCGACATAGGAACGGGAAGTGACAGATGCAGTTTGCCTTGAGCAGGATTTGAATTACAATAGAATACAAGGTGCTGACGGGCACCAATTTGTGTACGTGGATCACCGCTGGGTATGGCGCTCATTCGCTTGATGCGCTCTGGTACACTCATCTGAGGATCGAGTACGGAAGGGTCGGTGGTAAAGTACATGCCACGGATGTTGTAAGTTGTGAAAGATGTGTTTTCCACCTCTATCCATGCTTCCCTGTTACCGTATTCATCCTGAATGCTAGCAGTATTGTTGGTGAGTACCTCATTGATACGGATGTTTTTGGCTCCCTGAGCCAGTGCACCCGTGGCACTTGACATCATAATACCGCAGAGCAGTAGTTTGAACTTATTCATGTTTTGTTTTAATGTATTATTATATTTGAGTGATTTAGTTACTTAATAACAGATTCCCCTTCTTGTCAGCCGCAGAAGAAGAGAACCACTATCTGTGCGGTAAAAATACGCAGGAACATTGACAGAGGGTAGACTGTGGAGTAACCTACAGCAGGTGCCTCTTTGGAGCAGATGCTGTTGGCATAGGCCAGTGCGGGAGGGTCGGTATATGTACCTGCTATCATGCCGGCGATGGTAAAGTAGTTGAACTTATAACGCATTCTGGCTATAGGGCCTACAATCATAATTGGAATGATAGTAATTAGAAAACCTGTCAATACATAGAGCAATCCGTCGCCCTCAACTACTGTACTGAAGAACGAAGCACCAGCTTTAATGCCTACAGATGCTAAGAAGAGCACAAGTCCTATTTCACGTAGCATCATATTTGCCGAAGTGGTCGTATAGGTGACAAGATGAATCTTATACCCATAGCGTCCGATGAGGATAGCGATAATTAGAGGGCCACCAGCCAAACCGAGTTTCACGGGAACAGGCATGCCAGGGATAGCTACTGGGAGTGAACCAAAGATCAAGCCAAGGAAGATTCCCACGAAAATAGTGGCGATGTTAGGTGCATTCAAGCGGCGGATAGAATTACCCATTTTGTTGGCTAAACGGTCGACAGCATCTTCTGGACCTACTACCATAATCTTGTCGCCCACCTGCAGAGGAAGTCCGGCAGAAGCAAAGAGGTCCAAACCATGGCGAGTAACGCGGGTTACATTGACACCATGTACACTCGAGAAATGCATCGAAGCCAATGTCTTGCCGTTGATTTTGGGATTGGTTATCAAAATACGCTTGGATACCATTGGCTGATCCTGTTGCTCAAAGTCAACATCTATTGTCGGACCGATGAAGGCCACGATAGCTTCATGGTCAGCTTCTGCACAAACGATCAGCATCTGATCGCCCATGTGGAAAACGGTATCGCGGTTGGGTATCAATACTTTGCCTTCATGAACAAGACGGGAAACCACAAAATCGCGATTCAGGAAGTTATGGACCTGCAAAAGCGTTTTCCCCTCCAGATATTTGTTAGACACCTCCAAGTGCATCTTATAGGGCTTCTTGTTGGTGTTCTTTTCTTCCATAGCTGCTAGCTGCTCTTCCTCATTTTCAAGTTTAATCCGGCAAATATACCTTATTAATATAGTAGCACCAATAATACCTAGTACACCTAAGGGGTATGCACAGGCATAAGCAGAGGCTATCTGTGGTGCACCGTTAGGGAATACAGTAGAGAGTGCTTCGTTAGCTGCACCAAGTCCTGGGGTGTTAGTGACAGCTCCGTATAAGGTACCCACCATCATAGGAAGATTCGTCGCGTTGCTGGTATCAAAGAAGATATAATAGCAGGCAAACATGACAATGATGTTTAATAGGATTGCTGTAGCTGCTAAACCATTAAGCTTAATGCCTTGCGTGCCAAAACTTTCGAAGAAACCTGGTCCTACTTGCATACCAATCATGAATACGAAGAGAATCAACCCGAAATCCTGAACAAATGTCAGAATAGGGGTGGGGGCGGTAAAACCAATATGACCAGCTACAATTCCTGCAAACAATACAAAGGTTACTCCCAAAGATATGCCGTATATTTTAATCTTGCCGAGATAGACTCCAATAGCAATTACAATGGAGTAGAGTAACGTGATATGCGCTACGGAATCAGTGGTTGTAAATAGGTCTTTTAACCATTCGAAAGAATTCATAAACCTTCTTATAATAACTAATTGTGATAATTTGACTGCAAAGGTACTTAAAAATTGCGCATTAAAAGCAATTTTGTGCACTTAATTTCAGAGAATTTTAGATTTTTTGTTTCTTTCACAATTCAATCTGCCATTTTGGCCAAAAAGTTTGTAACTTTGTAGCCTAAAAAAGAACTTAAAGGAGTATTACTTATATAATATTAACGTATTTCTATGGCAAACAAAGAGAAACTCTTTACCGAGTTTACTGCGCCGACAACCCAAGAGTGGCTTGATAAAATTCAGGTTGATTTGAAGGGAGCCGACTTCCAGAAACGTCTGGTATGGAGAACTAATGAAGGTTTTAATGTGCAGCCCTTTTATCGTCGTGAAGACCTGGCGAACCTGAAGACACCCGATGCTCTCCCTGGAGAGTTCCCGTTCGTAAGAGG
>JAIKZS010000036.1 GCA_024682035.1 Bacteroidaceae bacterium | reverse complement strand
AAGGGAATTTGATCCGTATGAGGTAGATCCGGAGAATGCAGATCTTCCGGAGTTTTCCGCTCTTTGTATGTATATACAGCAAACAGATGAAACAGCGGATCTTCTTACTTCTTACTTCCTACTTCTTTAGATCATCAGATCGCCGTCGCCGTTGCCTGAGCCACCGTCACCAGAGCCAGAACCTGAGTCTGAGCCAGTGTTGCTGCCAGTATTAGAGCCAGTACCAGAGGTGTTGCTTGGAGTAGCACTTGCTCCACCTGCGCGAGTCACTGCCACAGCCGTAGCGATAGGAGTGATGGTCTGCATCTTGCGTACCTTGCCGTTCAGCGTTACCTCCTGGGTGTCAACGATGTTACGCAGTTCCAATGAGCAAGCCTCCTTGAAGGCCTTACCACTGATGTTGTCCAGTTTGCTGGTGTAGGGCAAGAAACGGATGTGGATAGCGTCCACGATGTCGTTGGGGTTCAAACCCTCCATTTCCTCGATGCTGCTGATGGCTGCATCCTTCTTCACCTGTGCCGTAGGGTAGAAAGTACCCAGTCCGCCCAACTGAACAGGAATACCCTGTGTAATCAATTCTGGAAGACATTCGGTGATTTTGATGAGCACACCCTCCAAGAGGTCTCGACCATACACGCTGCCGTGGTCAGTCATGTGCTTTGCGAAGCCACGCAGCGACAAAGTCTTCTGCACATCTACTTCTGGATAATACTTGCCGTAGCCGGCGTTACCTGTGATTTTGTTCTGTCTGAGATTAATTCCCAGCGCAATTCTTTCTTTTGCCATAGTTAAGTTTAGTTGTTTTTGTAAAAGTTGGTTTAGTTTGCCACAGACTACATCGGGCTGTGGCCTCCCGCTTTGTTAGTTGTTTACTTTGCAGCGAACTACCCCGGGTCACTGCTTCCCGCTTTGTTTAGTTGTTTACTTTGCAGCGAACTACCCCGGGTCACTGCCTCCCGCCTTTGTTTAGTTGATCAACCTTGCCATCTCGAAACTCGCTTCGCCACCGCCTTGGCCTTCGGCTGAGTTGCAAGTGTTGTTTCTTGATGACGTTGCAATTGATGTGCAAGGCGAATGCAGAGCCGAGCTTGCTCGGACTATGCTGAGCCGCAGCCAGCAATCGCGATGCATTTCTCAAATGCATTGCAAAGGTAGTTATAATTTATGATGGTTGGGGATAGAGAATATAATTTTTCTCGGATTTTTTTAATACTAATTTTTAAAAAGCTAATTATGAGCCATATAGAAACAAAGAAATACATTTCAAAGTAGAGAAATGCTATTTTGTTTATGCCATAAAACTGCTGAATGGTATCAATGCTATTTATACCCAATATACCATCAATTTTAAGTATATTTATGCAGTCCTCACAGCCCCCTTTTCAGCCTCTATAACAGCCGACTTTTAACATCTACTACAAAAAGGGGCTTTTAGTTTTTTTTAGCCCACCGTTTGCTTTAAGTAAGTGTTGAAGTTGCTTGTGGGGTGCCGGGCGCATTACATTTACACTTTACATTGTATATTCCGAAATTTATGCAGGTTTTCATGGGGTCTTACTGTGGACATTACTACATTACACATTACATTTGCTTTTTTCTGTTGTGTTTCCATTACCTTTCGCCCTAATATTACTTATATATATAATATATATTATATAAATATTATATAATATATATTATATATATAAGTAAAGTAATTTTTCTCTTTTTTGGAGCAAGTAAGATAATTAAATTGAATTCATGAAATGTAATGTGTAATGTAGTAATGTGGTAATGTCGTGATGTTATGGCAATATAATTTTATCATCCTTTTCACATACCATCCATTGAGGTTGTTTTTACCCAAGAATTTATTCAAACGCTCAGGTTCGTGTTCGGCTCAGATTACTAGAATTATTCATGGTAAGAAGGGAATAGGTGCAGGGTAACTTTCTCTTTTTCAATCTACCTGATAATTTTTCTAGTATCACACGCTATCCTAATCTCGTTGGGATTATAGTTACGCATTAGTTTAGTAAGTACAAAGGTCTTGGGGGAAAATTATTGTTAAAAATATTGGATGTCAAAAAAAGGCCAAGTTTCGTAAGAAGTGTAAATCCGTTGCATGACATCACAACATCACACATCACATTTAGTATTTTCATGATTTATTTCACACCTTAACTCTTAGATCTGTGGCCTAGTCCCAGGATCTGAAAAACCAATAACAGCTGGTTGCTCCAACAGATTCCAGCTCAAAGGCCGGGATGGGGAACTAAGTAAAGCCATACAGTCTGTGAAGTTGATCATTTTTATTTGTTTAATTTTAGTCTCACTTAAAAGTACTTCTATAAAGTTTAGGTATTTCGTAATACATTCTTAAAAATCTTGCTATATTTGCAAATGATACCTTTGGATAATGATTCAAAGATTTAATTGTTTGAGTAATATGATAAATAGATTTTTCTATCGTTCTTCTTTATCAGATTTTGCAAAAGATTCAACTGATGTAATCTTTGGCAAGATTTCACGCAATGATGAAGGAGATAGTGTAAGAGAACAAAAATATGCATGGGCTGAAGAAATAGAGGTAATGCAGCGTATTCTGCTCCCTTGGGAAAATGAAAATGGTGAAATAATATTTGAGTATTCTATACCTAGATTGGGTAAGCGAATAGATGTAGTGGTATTGCTGCGAGGTATAGTTTTTGCCATTGAGTTTAAAGCAGGAGAAGATGTTTACCTACGTGCTGATATGGAGCAAGTGATGGATTATGCTTTGGATTTGAAGAACTTCCATCTAGATAGTCACGACAGAACCATTGTTCCTATTCTCGTTGCTACCGAAGCTGAACAGAACAGTAATGTTCTTCGTTTCTCTGTTTATAATGACCATATTTACAATCCACTTTTGACGAATGCCGACAATCTTGGAAGGCTAATAAATGAAGTGTTAGAGCGCGAAAAAGCACAACCCTCATCTGTTGACGAATTTGCTCAGTGGGCCATCAGCAGGTATTCGCCTACACCCACTATTATTGAAGCTGCAAGTACATTGTATCAAAATCATTCCGTGGAAGATATTACTCGTCATGAAGCAGCAGGAGTTGCGTTGGATGAAACGACAAATTTTGTACTGGATGTAATTAATGATAGTAAAAATAATAAGGAAAAAAGCATTTGTTTTGTAACTGGTGTGCCAGGTGCAGGTAAAACGCTTGTGGGGCTGAATGTCGCTATTCAGCAATCTATTAAGTCTGAGAACGATCCTGAAGGAGAGCGAAATTTAGCTGTATATTTATCAGGTAATGGACCACTAGTGAAGGTGCTGATTGCTGCATTAGCGAAGGACAAACAAAAGCGAGAGGAAAAAAAAGGTAATAAATGTAACATTACTGATGCCAGACGAGAAGTGTCGCAGTTTATACAAATTATTCATCGTTATCGCGACAATATGTTGGCAAAAATAAAGATGCCTATCACTGACGGGAAACTGGAAATTGATGAAACTAAATCTGTGGCTCATCCAACAGCTGGACACGGAGAAGTGGAGCATGTGGCTATCTTTGATGAAGCTCAACGCTCGTGGGATTGGGAACATTTAGCCGGCTGGCTGGCTCGTGGTGGTAGTCGTGGCGGAATGAAGAAGGTGCAAGGTTTCCCTATGTCTGAGGCTGAATTTCTAATATGGTCACTTAACCAAAAAAAAGACTGGGCTGTAATAGTTTGTCTTGTTGGAGGCGGACAAGAAATTAATACTGGTGAAGCTGGTATCGGAGATTGGATTCGTGCCTTGAATGAAACATTCCCTAATTGGAAAATATATCTATCAAAACATTTGACGGATAAAGAATATGCTGAAGGAAATGTGGCAAAACTTGTGGGTAATAATCCTAATGCTAAGCAGGTTGAACAACTTCATCTGGCTGTTTCTATGCGTTCTTTTCGTGCAGAAAAATTGTCAAATTTCGTGCATTGCGTGTTAGATAGAAATGTTATGGAGGCAAGAATTCTTTATCAGTCTTTTAAGGATAATTATCCTGTGGTGCTGACAAGAGATCTAAACAAAGCAAAAGATTGGCTGGAAAAGAAATCCCGTGGCTCAGAAAGATATGGTTTAGTGGTTTCATCACAAGCCTTTCGATTAAAACCTTTGGCTATTGACGTACGCATGAAGCCAGATGTGGTTAGCTGGTTTTTGGCTGATAAAATGGATGTTCGTTCGTCATTATTTTTAGAGGATGTGGCTACCGAATTTGATGTGCAAGGATTGGAACTTGATTGGACTTGTCTGGTTTGGGATGGTGATTTTCGCTATACTGATGAAGGCTGGGATCACAATGCTTTTAAAGGAACTAAATGGCAGAAAATTCTTAAAAAATCATCACAATCATACCAATTGAATGCTTATAGAGTATTGATGACTCGCGCTCGACAGGGCATGATTATTTGTGTTCCAGAGGGGAATCCATCAGATCATACTCGCCAACCAGCATTCTATGACGGAACCTATAGGTATCTTAAATCGATAGGATTGGAGGAAATATAGTATGAAGCAGATTGAAGTTGTTGCAGCTATTATACATGATGAGCAGGGTCGTGTCTTCGCAACGCAGCGAGGATATGGCGAATGGAAGGACTATTGGGAGTTTCCTGGAGGTAAGATGGAGCATGGGGAGACGCCAGAGATGGCACTGAAGCGAGAGATTTGGGAGGAGCTGGAAACGCGGATTGTGGTGGAGCGATTTGTGCAGACGGTGGAATGGGACTATCCTGCTTTTCACTTGACGATGCATTGTTATTGGTGTAGCATTGATAGTGGTGAACTCACACTGAAGGAGCATGAGGCAGCAAGGTGGTTGGCTTTGGAGGAACTGAATGATGTGAACTGGTTGCCTGCTGATAGGGCGGTTATTGAGAGGAACTTTAGCTAACAC
>JAIKZS010000024.1 GCA_024682035.1 Bacteroidaceae bacterium | reverse complement strand
CCCATGGGCAGCTTGATGCCAGCCATCAGTTCGGCACCCATGCGATAGCTTTTGGGCATGTTGACAGCCATGGGCTCGCCAATCTCGTTCAGTTCGCCTGTCAGTACCAGCTGGTCTTTGTAGTGCATATAGTAGAGGTTCACACCGCCGGTAAACCACGAGCCGTTGTACTGATAACCTAACTCATAGTCCAGCAGTCGCTCGGCTGTTGGTGGGGTGTTGGGGTTGCCATCGGTATAGTTGTTGCGGGTAGGTTCTTTGTGGGCGATGCTTACAGAGCCATAGATGCGGTGGTTTTTATTGATTTCCCATGACAGACCGCCCTTGGGGTTGAAGAAATTGAAATGGTCATCGACGGCTAAACGTTGGTGCACATCGCCATCCATCTTGTCGTTCTCGCCATTGATTTTATAGACGACATTACGATATTGCAGGTCGATGAAGGGAGAAAGACCGTTGGCAAATGTATAGCTGACCTTGCCATAGATATTGGCATCGTTCTTGGTGGCGTTGTTGAAATAATAATTGCGCTCAGAATCAGCATCGCCTCCCGACTGCTTGACCCAGATGACACGCCCGAAGTGGTCGCCGTCATAACGATTGAATCCACCACCTACCGATGCATTCCAGCCATCTTTTATATAATTCAAGGAGAACACGCCACCTGCAAACCAGTTGTCCATCATTTTCTTACGCACAAGGTCGCTCTTCTTCACGGTTTCGCCTCCAAACTCAAAGGGTTGCATGCCATATTCCTTCAGTTTTCGGCTCATCTTATACTCCTGGTAGTATCCATCTCCCTTAGTATAGTGAAGACCCACGTTGAGTTTCAGGAAATCGGTAAAACTATGATTGAACAGCAATTGCCAATGCTTCTGCACATAATTGTCGTTCTGGTCTTTGTAATACTTCCGCTGTCCGTTTTCGTCATAATACTCGCCACATGAGTTATAGGTGCGTCCGTACAAAGCCATCTCCTCTTTCGAAGCATAGTTCCAAGCATGATAAGTACGCTCCTTGCCTGCGAAAGTGATGAGCTTGATGTTGGTTTTGGCCCCATACCAAGCGCCCTGCAGGTAGTATGACTGCAACGATACGCTGGCACGATCGATATAGCCGTCGGACGAGATATTGCTCAATCGGGCATCGAACGCCCAATGATTGTTGATCAAGCCTGTCCCTACATTGATCGTTTCCTTGTGGGTGCCGAATGAGCCGGCAGAACCGTTGACTTCCACATAAGGGATGGTACTCAGACCGCCTGTCTGCATGTTGATGGTAGCACCAAACGCACCGGCACCGTTGGTACTGGTACCCACACCACGCTGCACCTGGATGTCTTTGACGCTGGACGCCAAATCGGGTATGTTTACCCAAAACACACTGTGACTCTCGGCATCATTCATAGGTATGCCGTTGGCTGTGACATTGATACGGGTAGCATCGGTACCACGCACCCTGATGGTGGTGTAGCCAATGCCTGAACCGGCATCGCTGGTGGTAATGGCACCTGGCGTCATGGACAACAAATAGGGTATGTCTTGTCCGAAATTACGTTGTTGTATGTCATCGCGCGATATATTGGTAAACGCCACAGGGGTTACCTTGGTGGCGCGAGTGGCCATTACTTCAACATCTTCCAGCATTACTTCTTTTAGCGAATCTTTGGGTGCATCTTGCGCATGCAGGGGCAACAAACATGCTGCCAGCATTAAAAATGCCACCATTCTGTTTTTTTTCATGATTATTTTCCTTTTTAATTAAACATAAAAAGGGGATAGTTCCATCCTTTGTTCCCTACGTCGGCATTATCCGCATCAGGTTTAATGGGTATGATCTCAGCCCGTCATTTTAAGGCACCCCTTTACGAAATCGCTGCAAAGATAAAACTTTTTATTCAGAAATTCATTATATTTGCACCAAAATAAAAAAAGCAAATAGAAAATGGATCAATTTCAAAGTATTTTTAACAACGTCATTACTTATGGTGTAAGCGCTGGGTGGAACATCATCGGCGCGATTGTCATTTATGTGGTAGGCCGCTATCTGATCAAGCTGGCTATGCGACTGACACAGAATGTGTTGAACAAAAGGAATGTAGAGGCAAGTGTGAAGAGTTTCTTGCTGAGCCTCATCAATATAACGCTTACCATTTTGCTGATAGTGGCCATTGCGGCTCGCCTGGGCATCGAAACTACTTCGTTTGCCGCTTTGTTGGCATCGGCTGGTGTGGCCATTGGTATGGCCATGAGTGGCAACTTGAATAATTTGGCTGGTGGACTTATCATATTGTTACTAAAGCCTTTCAAGGTGGGTGACTTTATTGAAGGACAGGGGCAAATGGGTACTGTCAAGGCTATTCAGATTTTTCATACCATCATTACTACACCTGATAACAAAGAGGTGTTTATACCGAACGGCGCTTTGAGCAGTGGCTGTGTGACGAATTATACAATCAATCCTACTCGACGTTTGGAATGGATTGTGGGGGTTGAGTATGATGAAAATTTCGACAAAGTAGAGGCTGTAATAAAGGGTCTGATAGCAGAAGACAGTCGTATATTGCAAGACCCTGCTCCTTTTGTAGCCCTGCATGAGTTGGCAGATAGCAGCGTGAACGTGGTGATTCGCTGCTGGGTGAATGGTGCTGATTATTGGGATGTGAATTTCGATATGAATAAACGCATTTATGCTGCCTTCAACAAAGAGGGTATCAGTTTCCCATTCCCGCAACTGACAGTGCATCAAGGATAAATTTCTTGTCGGATGTCTTGTTTTTATCTGAAACATCCATTACCTTTGCAAATAACAAACTATAAGTAAGTGGATTAAGTACATACAACTAATGAAGAGGGGAGCCATACATCTGCTTGAAAGCGCCATAGCATTGACCATGGTATGGTGCTTATTTGCTTGTCAAGGGGAGAAAAACGCCAACCAGGGAACAAGCGACAACACAGTGAATGCTTTCGTGGAGGATGAGAATATTATATCCATACCCAATTCAGAGGACAGAACCATTGTGTTTACGCCACAATGGACACCACAGGCTCAGTTCGCAGGTTATTATGCAGCCAAGGAGCTTGGACTGTATGAGATATATGGCTTGAATGTGCGGATTGAACATCCAACCACTACTTATTCGGCCATGGAGCGAATGCGCGATAATGTAAGCAATGCCACCACTTTGCAATTGGTGCAAGCCATGGAAATAATTGACAATGGCATACCTTTGGTGAATATATTGCAAACATCCATGAATGCGGGTACAGCCTTTGTATCAAAAAAAGGCACTACACCGTTGCACTTACAGGGAGGCCGTGTGGGACTGTGGGCTGCTGGATTCGACCAATTGCCTTTGGCCGTTAATGTGAAAGAAGAACTGGGCTATGAATGGGTGCGCATTGCCAGCAATGTGAATCTGTTTGTATCGGGCGACCTGGATGCCATTACGGTGATGACATATAATGAATATTACCAACTGTTGCAAGCTGGGTTGGAACTGACGGAAGAAAACGTATATCGCTTTTGTGACAGCGATTATAACATTCCAGAAGATGGGGTGTATATGACACGCGATTTTTACCAGAAGAATCCCAATGTGGCGAAAGCTTTTGCTGCAGCCACCAAAATGGGATGGGAATGGGCGGCAGCCAACCCTGAAAAGGCACTGGACATGGTGATGAAGTATGTGGACGAGGGGCATGTATCGACCAACCGCACCATGCAACGACTGATGTTGCAAGAGATTATCAGACTACAGAAAGACAAGGAAACTGGTGAGCAAGCATTTTTATTGAAAGAAGAAATGGTTAAAAAAGCCAGTGATTTAATGTATTCTAACGGACTGATTTCTTCGAAATTATCATATCAAGACATCATGCCGTGAGCAGGGGTGCCAAACTTCAATGGAGTGACAATTGAGCATGAAAAGAAAGTTTTTAAATTATATAAGGGAATCATTGGCACACAGACTGAGTCTGCTGGTTACCTTTATGGCCACGCTTGTCTTTCTCGTTGCCCTTGGCTACATGGCCATTGTAAGTCGCCGTGCCGTGAGAGAAGAAGCCATTGCTCACGCCACAGAACTGCTGAATACCACAACCTTGCGTGTGAACTCCATATTGGAAAAGGTAATAATTGCTACTGACAACATTGAATGGTTGGTGAAACGCCACATGGATGCGCCTGACTCCATGTATGTATATTCAAAGAGAATACTGATGAATAACCCCGACCTGATTGGATGCTCCATTGCCTTTGAACCTTACTACTTCAAGGAAAAAGGTCATTATTACTCCGTGTATTCGATGAGAAAGGGGGATGAGGTTTTCACGGAACAAGAGGGGAATAGCAGTTATCAGTATTTTTACCTGGACTGGTATTTGCAAGCGAAACTCAGACAGAAGGCTTGCTGGACAGAGCCTTTTGATGATTTTACCGAAGGACAGTTATCCAGTGAACAAACCATCGTGTCTTATTGTAAACCTTTATATGACAATAACCAAAAATTTGCGGGCATCATATCGGTTGATATCGCATTGAGCTGGCTATCACAAACCATTTCAGCCGTAAAGCCCTATCCCAATTCCTACAGCATTATGCTGGGTAAGGGGGGTACTTATTTCGTTCATCCCGACAGTACCATGCTCTCCCGGCAAACCATCTTTACCCAGACACTCGAGCATGCCAATCCTGACATCTATGCGTTAGGTAAGGCCATGACAAATGGAGAAGAAGGCATGATGGAATTGCCTATTAATGGCAAAAACAACTATGTATTTTACCAGCCATTGGGCAATACTGGATGGAGTACCGCCATTATTTGTCCGGAAAGTGATATATTTGCAGGGTATTTGACGCTGCAACGCATCGTCTTTTTCATCATCGTGATAGGATTGTTGTTGATGATGTCGGTGTTGGCCAAGATATTAAGTCATGAACTAAAGCCGTTGGGCGTATTGGCACGCCATGCAGAAACCATTGCAGGAGGAAGGTTTAGTGACCCCATGCCCCCAGCTACCAGTTTTGACGAGATAGGAAAACTGACGCAATCGTTCAGCAACATGCAGGAGTCGTTGGTGAAATATATCGATGAACTGACCGTTACGACGGCTAAGAAAGAGCGTATGGAGGGCGAGCTGAACATTGCCCGTAAAATTCAGATGGCGATGGTACCCAGGGTATTCCCTGCTTTTCCAGACCGTAATGACATTGACCTATATGCTTTCATGATGCCGGCCAGAGAGGTGGGAGGCGACCTGTACGACTACTTTATCAAGCAAGAAAAATTGTATTTTTGCTTAGGAGATGTCAGTGGCAAAGGAATCCCTGCCAGTTTGGTGATGGCCGTCACGCGCAACCTGTTCCGCATAGTGGCACAACAAGAGTTGCCACCGGCTGAGATTGCCAAACAGATAAACGACACCCTGGCTGAAGAAAATGATCAGGACATGTTCATCACCATGATTATAGGAATGTTAAACCTCAAGACTGGACGCTTAGACTTTTGCAACTGTGGGCACAACCCACCCATCATGAAGGGAGCGTTCTTGTCGATGGAGCCCAATCTTCCCTTGGCTTTGATGAAAGACATAGACTTTGTGGGGGAATCCATTGAGAATGTAAATAATGAAATGATACTGTTTTATACAGATGGTGTGAATGAAGCGGTGAACAATCAGCACGAGCAATTCGGTGACAACCGACTGTTAGACTTCATGTGCCATCATCCCGATACTGCCCAAGAGACGGTGATGGGCTTAAAAGAGGCAGTATCAAAATTTGTAACAGGTGCAGAACCCTCAGACGATCTGACCATGTTGTGCATCAAACTGAAAAAATGATGAAAGGATATGAGTGTAATTGATAAAATAAAGCAGCGCGATAAGACGGCCTTCTCGTTCGAGTTGCTGCCTCCGCTGAAAGGGAATAATATTGACAAACTGTATGATGCCATTGACACGCTCAAGGAGTTTGAGCCAGCCTATATCAATATTACCGACCATCGAAGTGAGTATGTCTTTAAAGACATGGGTGACGGCACCTATACCCGTCAGCGTTTGCGCCGTCGTCCGGGTTCAGTGGCCGTGGCTGCTGCCATCAAGAACAAATATAACATCACGGTAGTGCCCCATATACTTTGCAGTGGTTTCACACGCGAAGATACGGAATACGAACTGCTCGACCTGCAGTTTCTCGGCATTTACGACCTGTTGGTGCTTCGTGGCGACAAAGCGCCCGATGAGAAGAAATTTACCCCTGAGAAGAAAGGCAATGCGCATGCCCTGGATTTGGCGATGCAGATACAAGATTTCAACAAGGGCATCTTCGTGGATGGCAGTCAGATGCTGGTAACCAAAACGCCTTTCAGCTTTGGTGTGGCCTGCTACCCTGAGAAACACGAGGAAGCGCCTAACTTGGAACAAGACATCTATTGGCTGCAACAGAAGCAGGAAGCTGGCGCCCAATACGCCGTTACCCAGTTGTTCTACGACAACACCAAGTATTTCAGTTTCGTTCAACGGGCACGCGAAGCAGGGGTCACCATCCCCATTATCCCTGGCATCAAGCCACTGAGCAAGATGAGTCAGCTTTCGGTCATACCCAAAACCTTCAAGGTTGATATCCCACAAGAGCTGGCCCAAGCAGCTTTGCAACTGCACACCGACGAAGCGGTGAAGCAATTGGGCATTGAATGGGGCATTCAGCAATGTAAGGAGTTAATGAAAGCAGGCGTTCCCAGTTTGCATTTCTATGCATTGGGGGCAACTGATAGTGTGAAAGAAATCGCTAAAGGCATTTACTAAGTTATGCAGTTTGAAGATATTGTAGGACAAGAGGAGGTGAAGCGCGTACTGCTGAGCGAGGCTGATGAAGGACGGCTTCCTCATGCGCTTTTGCTGACGGGTCCCGAGGGATGCGGCAAGATGCCCATGGCCTTGGCTTTGGCTCAATATCTCTGTTGTACCGAGAAGGGAGGGAGCCATGACACATCCTCCTTGTTTGCGACACCCAGTACGACAGACAATGGGCAGACGGCCTGTGGTACTTGTATGTCGTGCAAGCAATGGGCACAGCTCACGCATCCTGATGTGCATTTCATCTTCCCCATGGTGGCCAACAAAGCCCGCAAGAAAGAGATTTGCGACGACTGGATTTCCACCTGGCGAGAAATGTTACTGAGCAACCCTTACTTTACCTATGCCGACTGGCAACAGCGGATGGAGGTTGACAACTCGCAACCTGTGATTTATGCCCGTGAGAGCGATGTTATTCAGAAAAAACTCAGTTTAAAATCTGTGCAAGGTGGATGGCGAATCGTCATTATCTGGTTGCCAGAGAAGATGATTGAAGCTGGTGCCAACAAAATGCTGAAGCTGCTGGAGGAACCACCCGTGCAAACCCTCTTCTTGTTGGTGAGTGAAGAGCCACAGAAAATACTGGGCACCATATTGAGCCGTGTGCAACACATCAGTATGAGTCGCCTGCAGGATGAAGACATAGCGCAGGCCATCCACGAGCGTATGAACATTGACCTTAACAAGTGTCTGGTCATTGCCCACATGGCCAATGGCAATTATGCGAAGGCCTTGCAAATGATAACGGTTGGCGAGGGCACCTCGGCCATGTTCCAACAGTTTACTACGCTCATGCGACTGGCATGGAGCCGAAAGGTAAAAGACATGAAGGTGTGGAGTGAGGAATTGGCTGACATGGGCAGGGAGAGTCAGAAAGACTTCCTGTTGTATGCCCAACGAATGATCAGGGAAAGTTTCATGGCCAACTTCCATCGTCCGGAAATGAACTATATGACTACCGAGGAGCAACAGTTTACCCAAAAGTTCGCCCCCTTTGTAAGCGAGAAAAACGCCATGGACATCATGAGCGAACTGCAAGAGGCCCAGTTGCACATTGAACAAAATGTAAATGCCAAGATGGTGTTTTTTGACCTGATATTACAACTGACAGTATTGATAAAGAATCATTAAGCAACTATATATATATGGAAGACATTATTTATAATACAAATAGAAAATTTCAAGGACTCTGCTACCAAGGCATAGGTAAGCAAGACCACCAGCTGAACACTTACGACTGGTTGGCCGACATACCTGGCAATGACTTGGAGAGTCAGTATGTGGAGGTGCAATTCAAGAATACCCGTAAAGGGTATTATCGAAACTCCAATGGGTTGCAACTGCAGAAGGGCGACATTGTGGCCGTTGAAGCCTCGCCAGGTCATGACATTGGCGTGGTAACGCTGACAGGCCGTTTGGTTCCTTTACAGATGAAGAAAACCAACATCCGATCAGAGGCTGACATCAAAAGGGTGTATAGAAAGGCGCGTCAGACTGACATGGAGAAGTATTACGAGGCCAAGGCTCGCGAACACACCACCATGATTGAAGCTCGCCAGATTGCCCTCGACCTGGAACTCCAGATGAAAATTGGCGATGTTGAGTACCAAGGTGATGGCAACAAGGCCATATTCTACTACATTGCCGACGAGCGTGTGGATTTTCGCCAGCTCATCAAGGTACTGGCGGATGCTTTCAGGGTGCGCATCGAGATGAAACAGATTGGTGCCCGTCAGGAAGCAGGCCGTATTGGTGGCATCGGACCTTGTGGCAGAGAGCTTTGCTGTGCCACTTGGATGACCTCTTTTGTGAGTGTATCAACTGGAGCTGCTCGTATTCAGGACTTATCGCTGAACCCACAGAAACTGGCTGGGCAATGTGCCAAACTGAAATGCTGCTTGAATTATGAGATAGACTGCTATGTGGAGAGTCAGAAGCGACTGCCTTCTAAGGAAATATCTCTGCTCACCATGGACGGTGAATGGTTTTATTTCAAAGCCGACATACTGGCCAACCAGATTACCTACTCGACCGACAAGCAGAATTTGGCCAATGCAGTGACCATCAGCAGTAGGCGTGCTTTCGAAATCATTGGCATGAACAAACGGGGCAAGAAACCCAATAGTCTGCTGGAAGAAAGCAACCAGTCGGCAGCAGCCAAGACCGTTGACCTGGTGGAGCAAGAGAGTCTTACTCGCTTTGACCGCACCAAGAAGAAAAAGAAGAAAAAATCAGCAGCAGGAGGCGAAAAGGCCAAACCGCAGAAACCCCAAGCCCCTCGTGAGCATGTTGAAACACAAGGCAATCAACCCAAACAGCCTAAGCGTGAACATGCACAGGGAGAGGGCAAGAACAAGGAGCCCAGAAACAAAAGGAATAAGCAAAATACTGATAAGCAAACATTAGCATGAGGCTTCGTCAACACCAAGGGTTTGCTTTGCTGATGGTCATGATCTGGCTGTTGTCTGCCTGCAACAGCCAGACACGTTATCATCAGTTTCGTCCTGTTGCAGAAGATGGGTGGTCGCCAACTGACACGATTGAGTTTGAGGTGCCATTGACAGACTCTTTGCAACAGCATACACTTGTGTTGCAACTGCGCTATACTTCTCGTTATCCATACAAGGACCTACACCTTGGTTTACAGGCCATTTCCCCCGATTCACTGGTCTGCGTGAGCGAGCGTTTCCATGCTTCGCTCATGGACAAGCAGGGTTATTGGGCAGGTAGCGGACATAGTGGACTTTATCTGCTGACTGCAGGCCACACACCATTGCCACCGGCAAAACCTGGCACTTGGCACATCAAGTTGTTCCAACTCATGGGCGACAGTCTGCTCATAGGCATTCACGATGTGGGGATAGAGATATCAAACCTTCCGACCAGCATCCACACGAAGGAAAATAAATAACAAGATGGTAAAGCCCCAGAGCGAGGAGCCTCCATAGCTGAAGAATGGCAGGGGGATGCCTATAACGGGAGTGATGCCCAACACCATGCCTATATTGACAAAAAGGTGGAAGAGCAGGATGCTCAACACCGAATAACCGTATATCAAACCAAACGTGGTAGTCTGCCTTTCAGCCAGATAAATCAGTCGTAACAACAAAATCAGGTAAAGCAACAATATGCCACTGGAGCCCAAAAAGCCTTGTTCTTCGCCAATGGTACAAAAAATAAAATCGGTATCTTGCTCAGGCACATACTTCAACTTTGTCTGCGTGCCATTCAGGAACCCTTTACCATACAGGCCTCCTGAGCCTATGGCTATCTTCGACTGATTGACATTGTAGCCCACGCCCGACAAATCTTCCTTCATGCCCAAAGCCACCTGGATGCGTGCCTGCTGATAAGGCTTAAAATGGTCGAAGATATAATTGCTGGCGTAGAGGAACAGCACCGAGCACACGGCAAACACGGCTATCGACAAGAAGGTCAGCTTTCTGTGTCTCATAAAAAGATAGAGCAGATAAAGGGTAGTAGCAACCAAAACGCCCCACTCCACATACAAGATATCAAACTGCACCAGGTGTTTCGAAATGAGATAGGCCAACACAATCAGTGCCGTAGCGCCCACCCATAAATTGAATGCCAGTTTCCACTTCTCCAGATACACCACCAACAAGGCACATACAAAGCATTGTATCAGGTACATCACGACGAAGTTGCCCAACACGGTGTCGGTGCCTTCAATCATGGTTTCATTGAAGCGTATGCCCACAATAAAATATATGGTAGCTGCCACGCCCGAGAACAGAATAGAGCCCGACATGCCCATCCTATAGAGCACCAAGAAGAACGAGGCATACACCAAGGCAGAGCCCGTTTCTTGTTGTAAGACAATGAGTACCATGGGTACCAGTATCAAAGCGGCTACGATGAGTGCATTCTTCCAATTGCGCAGGGTGAAACCATATTCGCCCATGAATTTCGCCAAGGCTAAGGCCGTGGCAAACTTGGCAAACTCGGCTGGTTGCAAGCTAACCGGACCGAAATTCAGCCAAGAGCGCGAACCTTTGGTTTCGGGCGCAATGACCAGCGTGACAATCAGCAGTATAATCAATGCAGCATATATCAGATAGGCAAACATGTCGTAAAGGTCGTCGTCGAGCATCATCAAGATGAAGGCAATGCCCAAAGAGCAACCAATCCATACCAATTGTTTGCCGGCACGCGTAGAGAAGTCGAAGAAATCGATCTCCTCGAAACTGTAGCTGGCCCCACAAATGGTGAGCCATCCCAGTCCGATCAGTACCAAGTAAAGCAGTATGGTAAACCAATCAACTTTACTCCAAATTGATTTACCCCCTTTTACTGTTACCCACTGCATGTTATCCATTATCACGACCTCTTTAAGACATTCAATCTACTACTTGCATGAAATTATCGATTTTCATCGCCATAAAAAATCTCCCTATTGGCAAACTGCTCGGCCAACAGTTCATTAGCAGGCGACAAATGTCCATTCAAATATTGATCCATCATGATGCCCCCAATAGGCACGCCATAAGTGGCACCAAATCCACCATTTTCCACATACACCGCAATGGCTATTTTCGGATTATTCATGGGAGCAAAACCCATGAAAACAGAATGGTCTTTGCCTCGGTTCTGCGCCGTACCCGTCTTGCCACACACCTCAATGCCTGGCAGCAAAGAGGCCAATGCCCTGCAAGTAGCCCCGGCACTGCTACCAATCACGGCATGTCGCATGCCATCCACCACCTCCTCGTAATATTCACGATCGATGGTTGTTTTCCGAGGTACCCTATAAATGCTATCCAACTGATTGTCTTCTATCTCGCTCACAATATGTGGCGTAATGAAATGTCCACGATTGGCAATCGTAGCCCCCAAGTTGGCAATCTGCAACGGAGTGGCCAGAATTTCACCCTGACCGATAGCGATACTAATGACGGTCAAGCCATTCCACGAACCCTTATAAGCCTTGTCGTAGAACTGCGCATTCGGAATCAGTCCGCGTTGTTCACCAGGCAAGTCGGTACCCAGTCGGTAGCCAAATCCCTGACTTACCATGTGGTCTTTCCAAACGGTAATGGCATTTTGCGACGAACCATATTTCTTGTCGCCAAACATCCTGAACAACCCCCAGCAGAAATACGAGTTACAAGAAGTGGCGATGGCCGGAATCAGTGAGATGGGCGACGCATGTCCGTGGCATCCCACATGCAGGTTCCTGAAATTAAAGCCATGTCCGCAAGGGAAAGTAGGACTATCTTCCTGTATAATGTTTTCCTGTAAGAAAGTCAAGGCCTGTGCCGTCTTGAAGGTAGATCCAGGCGGATAAGTACCTTGGATAGCACGGTTAATCAATGGCTTACGTGAGTCTTTCATCAATAGCTGGTGATTGCCACTTCGCTTACGGCCAATCAACATACTGGGGTCGAAGGTAGGCGATGACACCATGCACAGAATCTCGCCGGTAGAAGGTTCGATGGCCACGATGGCCCCAATCTTGCCCTGCATCAGTCGTTCACCCAACATCTGCAGGTCAATGTCCATACCCAGTTTCAGGTTCTTGCCCGGCACAGCAGGTCTGTCCATGGCACCATCCATATAATGGCCCTGTATGCGCCCATGCGCATCACGCAACAGCACCTCCACGCCCTTTTCACCTCGCAAGTATTTTTCATACGAGCGCTCAATGCCCTGCTTACCCACGAAATCACCTCTTATATAATAATCATCATTCTCCAGTTCGCGAGCCGAAATCTCACCAATATCCCCCAAAGCATGTCCTGCAGCGTTGTAAGTATATTGACGTTCCGTCCTACGCTGGATGTAAAACCCTGGAAACTTGAACAGTTTTTCTTGAAACACGCCACATTCTTCGGCCGAGAGTTGGCGCATAAAGACCTGATTGGTATAAATAGAATAACCTGGGTTCAGTCGTCGGTTCTTCACATCGGCCATGCGCTTTAAGAATTGCTCACGGTCAATGCCCAATATCCGACAAAAGTCGAGTGTATCGAGCTGTGTCACCTCACGGGGTACAAAAGTAATGTCATAGGACGGCTGATTATAGACGAGCAATTTTCCATTTCGATCGTAAATTGCCCCACGCGATGGATATTGGATTTTGTTCAGAAAGGCGTTGCTGTCGGCATTTTGCTTATAATCCTCCGTTATTATCTGTAAGACAAACAAGCGTAGCACAAAGACGGCCACCACCAACGTGGCAATCAGCGCAACTACATATTTCCTGTTTTCTAACGGTGTCTGTGACATGGTTTATCGTTTCATACAATGCCAAGGGGGAAATTCAAGTCCGCTGCTTCCTCCTTAAGAGTTCAAATATCAGTATTATAAAGATGGTCAACAGCGCACAACCAAGTACCCTCAGTATAACGCCCAGCACATCGTTCAACGAGAAGAACACCAGTGATATCACTACCAGATGATGCGTCAGCACACAGAAAACGAGATATTTCAAGAATCCAATCCACTTCAAGGAGGTGATGGATGGCACCAAAGCATACTCATCTTGTGATTCTCTGGGAATGAAAAGATTCAGATAGACAGGTTGCATCATGGCCAACAAGGTGCATGCCGAGGCATTCACACCAGGCAAATTGGTAAAGATGTCAATAATAAATCCTAAGAAGAATCCCGTCAATAACAACGACCAGCGTGAAGTGTCTCGATTCCAGCTAATAAGCAAATAGATATAAGGCAAGGGAGTGGCCACGCCAGCTATTGTCATTTTATCGAACAACAGCACTTGCAGCAAAATCAATCCCACAAACCAAAATGCTTTATTAACAATATCGTATATCATCGCTATCTATCAGCTTAAAACATACATGATTATTGCCCACTGTCAATTCCTTCGTATAGATTTTGTAGTTCGTCTTGTCCAGGTCTTGCAATGACCCTTACCTGAGAAATATTTCCAAAGTCAGTGGCCAATTTAATTTTCAACAAATACGACAATCCGTCGTTTGAATCGGCCATATCATATACCGTTCCCACCATTACTCCTTCAGGAAAGACCGTGCTATACCCACTGGTCACTACCGAATCGCCCAAATTAAATTCAGCATGACGGGGCAAGTCTTTCAAATAAGCATATCGTGGGTCATCGCCTTCCCATCGCAAGAAACCAAAGTAGTCGCTACCAGCAATCTTACAACTCAGATTGCTCTTGCTGTTCAACAGAGAAATTACCAGAGAATAGCCCTTCGTCACTTTGTACACAATGCCTGCCACCCCTTTGTCGCTCACCACTCCCATCTCGGGCTTGATGCCAGCAAGACTTCCCTCATCCAGTGTAATGTAGTTGTCGGGCAGGTGCAGACTATTGCCTATCACCATGGCTGGAAACTGCACATAGGCAGAATCGGCCAAGCGAATCAGACTCTCATAAGCCACAGAGTCGTTCATGCGTTGCTGCAATGCCTTCTCCAAATAAATCACCCGTTGTTCCAATCGGGTGTTTCGCTGCATCAAGGCATCGTTTTTTTCTTGCAGGTTAAAATAAGCGTTTACCTGGTTTCCTGTTTCAAGCACATGCCCAGCCACCTTATTGGCAGAAGTAAAAAGCACACTGCCTTGGTAGGCGTTCGAGCTGAACAGCATGATCAAGCACACTGCTTCCAGCAAAACGAACAGCAACCAATGACTATGTTTGAACAGGAAGTCAAGCAACCTTCTCATGGGCAGTCCTCTTTTCGATTATCTCATCAAGAAAGAGTATCTATCAACATTCCTCAGTGCCACAGCAGTACCCTTAGCCACGCAATGCAATGGATCCTCAGCAATATGGAACGGTATGTTAATTTTGTCGGTCAAACGCTTATCGAGTCCACGAAGCATGGCACCACCACCTGCCAAATAAATACCATTGTGCACAATATCGGCATACAGCTCAGGAGGTGTATTCTCGAGCGCACTCAATATAGCGGTTTCAATCTTGGTAATCGATTTATCCAAGCAATGTGCCACTTCCTGGTAGCACACAGGCACCTCCATTGGCAATGCCGTAATACGGTTAGGACCATACACCACATAGTCGTCAGGTGCATCCTCCCCCAGTTCGGTCAAGGCAGCCCCCACATTAATCTTGATGCGTTCGGCCATACGCTCCGACACTTTCACGTTGTGCTGACGGCTCATATATTCCTGAATGTCAGTAGTCAAATCATCACCTGCCATCTTGATGGAGTTATTGCTGACAATACCGCCCAATGAAATAACAGCAATCTCGGTAGTACCACCACCGATGTCAACCACCATGTTACCTTCAGGCTGTGTCACATCAATACCAATACCTATCGCAGCTGCCATAGGCTCGAAAATCAGGTACACATCCCTACCACCAGCATGTTCAGCAGAGTCGCGCACAGCACGCAACTCCACTTCGGTCGAGCCACTGGGCACACCAATCACCATTCTCAACGAAGGCGAGAACAGTTTACCTTTTCTGGGGCACATTTTAATCAGACCACGAATCATCTGTTCACAAGCGTTGAAGTCGGCTATCACACCATCCTTCAAAGGGCGTATGGTTCTGATACTTGCATTAGATTTTTCATACATCATCTTAGCCTTCTCACCCACAGCTATCATCTTACCCGTAACGCCATCGAGTGCCACCACAGAGGGTTCATCTACCACAATCTTACCGTCGGTAGAGATAATGGTATTAGCGGTACCCAAGTCAACCGCTATTTCTTGTGTAAAAGAGAAAATTCCCATTTCGGCAAATAGTTTTTTAATGTTTAAAATGACGGAAACCAGTCATAGCCATGGCCAAGCCACGCTCGTTGCATACATCCACGCTCTCCTGGTCACGAATACTGCCACCAGGCTGGATAATGGCGGTAATGCCCTCATCGGCAGCCAAAGTCACACAATCGCTGAAGGGGAAGAAAGCGTCGCTGGCCATTACAGCACCCTGCAGGTCGAAGCCAAAGCTCTTAGCCTTCTCGATGGCCTGTTTCAGTGCATCCACACGACTGGTCTGTCCCACACCGCTTGCCAGCAGCTGACCATTCTTAGCCAATACAATGGCGTTGCTCTTGCTCTGTTTCACCACTTTGTTGGCAAACAACATATCTTGGATTTCAGCACCAGTGGCAGTCTTTTCAGTCACAAAACGGCAATCATCCACGGTTTCCATCTTCAAGTCGCGCTCCTGTACCAGTACACCGTTCAGCATAGAACGGAACTGAGTAGTGCGCATTTCCAAAGGTTTGCGTACCAAGATAATGCGGTTCTTCTTATGACCCAGCACTTCCAACGCATCCACATCATAGTCGGGCGCAATGATCACCTCGAAGAAAATCTTGTCAATCTCCTCAGCAGCAGCCTTGTCAACCACCGCATTCGTAATCAGTACACCACCAAAAGCCGATACAGGGTCGCAAGCCAGTGCATCCTTCCAAGCCTCCGAAACGGTTTCACGCACTGCCAAACCACAAGCATTGTTATGCTTCAGGATGGCAAAGGCAGTCTTACCTTTGAACTCATCAATCAGCTCAACTGCAGCATGAATATCCTGCAAGTTATTGTAACTGATTTCCTTGCCATGAATCTGGTCGAACATATCGTCGAGGTTACCATAGAAGTAACCCTTCTGGTGAGGATTCTCGCCATAGCGCAATACCTTGCGCACATCCTGTGTTTCACGGAAAGCCGAGCCCTCGCCACCATCGAACCAGTTAAAGATAGCACTGTCGTAATGACTGCTAACGCCAAAGGCGTCACGAGCCAATAAACGACGCTCCTCGAGGGTGGTTTGTGCGCCATACTCCATCAGAATGTCTTTCAGTGTGGCATATTGTGCCTGACTGGCCACAATCACCACGTCCTTATAGTTTTTCGCAGCAGCCCTGATCAGACTGATGCCACCTATGTCTATTTTCTCGATAATTTGTTGAGGTGCAGCTCCTTCAGCTACAGTTGCCTCAAAAGGATACAAATCAACAATCACCAAATCAATCTCAGGAATCTCGTATTGCTGCATTTGTTCCTGATCCTGCTCCACATCACGGCGACCCAAAATACCACCGAACACTTTTGGATGCAATGTCTTTACTCTGCCACCCAGAATGCTGGGATAAGAAGTAAGATCTTCCACTGCTTGGCATTCAAAGCCTAAGCCTTCAATAAACTGACGAGTACCTCCTGTTGAGAGGAACTTCACTCCTTCTTCGTGCAGCTTGGTAATAATCTCATCCAAACCTTCTTTGTGATAGACTGATATCAAAGCCGTCTTAATTCTTTTAGCGTCTGCCATAGTCGCAATATTTTAAGTTATTAAATTCAATTGACAATGAGGGTACAAAATTACAAATAATTATTGAGACAGCTATATAAATGCTTCTTAAATAGTGCAAAAAAAATTGCCTCCCATTTTCACAGGAGGCAATTTGATAGTCAATTACATATTAATTACCATACATTCACGCGCTTATCAGGAGCAATATACATAGGATCGCTCTCGGTAATATTGAATGCTTCGTACCATGAATCAAGCTGTGGCATTGTGCCGTTTACACGCCACTTGCCCAGTGAGTGAGGATCGCTCTTGGTACGGTTACGGATTTCAGCCTCCGTAATGTTTTGTCCCCAAACCGTAGCGAAGGCAATGTAGAAACGCTGCTCTGGGGTGAAGCCATCCTTTACAGGCAACGGATTGTCTTTGGTGGCATTCTTAAATGCCTGATAAGCAATCTTCAAACCACCATGGTCGGCAATGTTCTCACCCTGTGTAAGACTACCGTTTCCATGCAAGCCAGGAGCCACCTCAATGTTGTCGTAGAAATCAATGATGACCTGTGCACGTTCCTTGAACTTCTCGGCATCAGCCTCAGCCCACCAGTCTTTCAAGTTACCATCTTTGTCGTACTGACGACCCTGGTCATCAAATCCATGAGTCATTTCATGACCAATAACCACACCAATGGCACCATAGTTGAAAGCATCATCAGCGTTCATGTCAAAGAAGGGGTATTGCAGGATACCAGCTGGGAAGCAAATCTCGTTGGTAGTTGGGTTATAATAAGCATTCACCGTCTGAGGGGTCATGAACCACTCTTCACGGTCCACAGGTTTGCCATAGCGTGACACCATGTCGGCCAGCATCCACTGAGAAGCACGTTTCAAGTTCTCGTAGTAAGAATCGTTCTTGATATCCAGGGTGCTATAATCCTTCCATTTGTCGGGATAACCAATCTTCACGGTAAAGGTAGCCAGTTTCTCCTGTGCTTTAGCCTTGGTTGCATCGCTCATCCAGTCGAGACCGTCAATGCGCTCACCCAGTGCCTTCTGCAAGTTACCAACCAACTCCTTCATGCGAGCCTTGGCCTCAGCAGGGAAATACTTCTCTACATACATCTGGCCCACAGCTTCACCCAGTACGCTACCCACTACACTCACGGCACGCTTCCAACGAGGTTGCTGTTCCTGCACGCCACGCATGGTACGACTATAGAAATCGAAGTTCTGTGCCACGATCTCGTCGCTCAGGGCAGTAGCAGCATCGTCAATCACCTTCCACTGCAGATAAATACGTTGCTTGTCGATAGGCAATGTAGCGATAATGTCGGCACTCTCTTTCAGTGAGTTAGGCTGACCAACGATGATTTCCTTCACATCCTTCAAGCCCATGCCATTCAGGTAAGTATCCCACTCAAATGAAGGATAATCATTCTTCAGCTGTTCCATGCTCATCTTGTTGTAGTTAGCCTCGGGGTCGCGCAACTCCACATTGCTACGGAAAGCCTTTGCCAAGCGAGTTTCTACCTCCATCACCACATCACGTCCTTTCTGAGCATCGGCATCGCTATAGCCATACAGTTTGAACATCTTTACCACATGTTCCTTGAAAGCCTCGCGAATCTTCACAATCGCCTCATCCTCTTCCAGGTAATAGTCGCGCAAGCCCATGGTCAAGCCACCCTGACTCATCTGCACGGCATTCTCCATACTATTTTTCTCGTCGGCACCCACATACATGCCAAAATAAGCGCCTGAGCCATTCATGGCCATCTTGGGCAACAAGGCATATACATCGTGTGTATTCTGGATGGCAGCCACCTCGGCCAAATCAGCCTTAACAGGCTCATAGCCATCGGCATTACGCTTAGCGCTATCCATTGCCATTTTATAGAGGTCACCTATTTTCTGAGCCACCGAACCGGCTGGGTTTTCTTGGGTTGCCAGGTTCTCCACCAGTTCATTGATACGCTTTTGATTGGTTTCAGCCAACTGGTCGAAAGAGCCATAACGTGAATACTCCGCAGGTAGCGGATTCAATTTCTGCCAACCACCGGTAGCGAACTGATAGAAGTCAGTACCTGGTTTAGCGGTGGTGTCCATAAATTCTACATGCAAACCAGATGTTTGTTCTGGTTGCTGATTGCAACTAGCTGCCAGTAAGCAGCATGCAGCGATAGTCATAAGTTTTTTCATAATTATAATAAATCTATAAACTCTTTAAATTCTCCAGTTCTTCGGTAGCCACTTCCCATTCCTCCATGGCCTCATCGAGCGCCTTCTTCAGTTTCTGGTGCCTTTCATACAGACTCATGTCTGCTGCTCCTTCGGGGGTAGCCATCTTGGCTTCCAATATCGAGATGGCCGACTCTGTTTCGCTAATGGTAACCTCGCAGTTCTCCACCCTGCGTTCGGCCTTCTTCAGTTTCTTGTTAAATTCCTTCTGTTCAGCATAGCTCAACGCCCCAGCCTTGGGTTGTTTAGGTGCCTCCGTGTCCCCCTGACTATGGGTTGACTTAGCGACGAACAAGGCATCGATGCCTCTTTCTTTCACATTCACCGTAGAGCCTTGACGCTGCAATTGTTCATGTTTTTCACGCAAGAAGTCATAAATGCCCCCCAAGTGCTCTTTCACCTTGCCTCCCCCAAACTCATACACCTTCTGCACCAAGCCATCCAGGAAATCACGGTCGTGACTCACCACAATGACCGTTCCCTCAAACTGCTTAATGGCCTCCTTGAGCACATCTTTCGAGCGCATGTCAAGGTGATTGGTAGGTTCGTCGAGTATGAGGAAATTCACAGGTTGCAGCAAGAGCTTAATCATCGCCAAACGCGTGCGTTCCCCTCCACTCAGCACCTTTACTTTCTTGTCGCTGGCTTCGCCACCAAACATAAAAGCCCCTAAGATGTCACGAATTTTCAGTCGCCACTCGCCCGTTGCCGCCTCATCAATAGTCTCAAACACCGTCAGGTTTTCATCGAGCAACTGAGCCTGGTTTTGTGCGAAATAGCCTATCTTCACATTGTGCCCCAAGGTCAGTTTACCCGTATAGTCATTGATTTGCTGCATGATGCATCGCACCAAGGTAGTTTTTCCTTCGCCATTTCTGCCCACAAAAGCCACCTTGTCGCCTCGGTTGATGGTCAAGGTCACATGGTTAAACACCTCATGTTGTCCAAAGGCCTTGCCCACCTCGTCGCAAATCACAGGATAACTGCCACTGCGGTCGGCACACACAAATTTCAGTTTCAGGGCAGCATTGTCCACCTCATCCACCTCAATCGGCACCACCTTTTCCAGCATCTTGATGCGACTCTGCACCTGCACAGCTTTGGTAGCTTTATACCTGAATCGTTCAATGAAATCCTGCGTGTCCTCAATCATCTTCTGCTGATTCTGGTAAGCACGCAATTGTTGTTCGCGACGCTCCTGACGTAAGGTCACGAAATCATCATATTTCACTTTGTAGTCATAGATATGACGACAAGAAATTTCAATGGTACGGGTAGTGACATTGTTCAGGAAGGCACGGTCGTGGCTCACCAGCATCACGGCATTGGCCTTGGTAGCCAGGAAGTTTTCGAGCCACTCGATACTCTCAATGTCAAGGTGGTTGGTAGGTTCGTCGAGCAACAACACGTCGGGGTGCCTCAACAGCAACTTCGCCAGTTCGATGCGCATGCGCCATCCTCCCGAAAACTCCCTCGTCGGACGATCGAAGTCTGAACGCTGAAAGCCCAAACCCTGTAATGTGCGTTCAATCTCAGCCTGGTAGTTGGTGCCTCCCATCATGTTGAAGCGTTCATTCAGGTGTGTGTAGTCTTCAATGAGTTGCAAATACGCTTCACTCTCATAGTCAGTGCGTTCAGCCAACTGCTGGTTCATATTGTCCAGACGTTGTTGCAACTGCTTTATATCGTCAAATGCTTTCTCGGCCTCTGCCATCACCGTATGCTCGTCGCTCAGCACCATCACCTGTGGCAAATAGCCTATGGTGCAATCACGAGGCACCGACACATTTCCCCCCGTTGGAGTCTGCAAGCCAGCCAAGATTTTCAAGAGTGTAGATTTTCCTGCTCCGTTCTTCCCCACCAGGGCAATACGGTCTTTCCGATTGATCACAAAACCTACGTCTTCAAACAAGGGCGTGGCGTTAAACTCCACTTTCAAGTTATCTACTGAAATCATATCAAGAAGTTGGAAGAAGATTTATTCTTCCTGCATACGAGCAATAAATTGCGTCTTGTCAAGCAAACCTTTGGTTTTCTTTCGTGCTTTGATAAAATGACTGGAATTCAAGTGGCCCACCAGTGAAATTTTGTTTTTCCAAACTTCCAATAACAACAATGAACCTGGGGTAGTAAGACTTTCAAACAAGTCATATTCAATAACCCCCTCATCTTTCTCACGGGTTCCCACAATCACATCTTCCACGATGTTGATATAGCGTTCAGGGGTTTCCGATGTCATCAGTACATTAAAACGGAAAGGTTTCTCGCCGTCAATCTCTTGGTTACCTTTTATCGTAAATGTTCGTCCATCCACCTGGCAAAGTTCCATCACTTTCGGAATGATGGTTGTAACATGTTTCGATGCCCTGTGCCGTTTAAAACACTCTTCATTTTCCCAAGTTTGATACAACAACACCTTATTAGGACGTGTCACACTTGCCATCACGTCGTAATCAATCACCCCCTCTTCCAGTTTGGTCTCCTCTATCAATTGTTTAGACAAAGCGATGACTTCAGCACGATTGGCTGCATCAACGGTCATCATTCCATTGAACCGAATGTTTCCTTCTTTTGCCAGCACAACATCCACATCAGGCACCTCATTGCCCGAATCCTTGCATGAAGTCATCGTAAAAAAAAATGTACAAACAGTCACTAAAATCCCCACAAAACCTTTCATTTCATCAAAATTTCAAGAAAACTCCAATTAAATCATGCGCAAAGATAAAATATCTTTTTGAAATTTCAAACATATTTTAATATCTTTGTACACTAGACAACTAAAAATCTGACGTATGATTCACATTCATGAAGAAGCTGCACGTTGCTTATTGTGCGAAAACGCGCCCTGTACCAAGGCGTGCAAAAACGGCGATCCAGCACGATTTATCCGTGCCATCCGCTTTGAAAACGAGAAAAATGCAGGAAGATGGCTGACGAATGCAACAGAGGCCGACCTGCAAGCTGCCGAGGAGGCTTGTATCCACTACGACAAACCTTTACGCATCAGGGAAATGGCCCAGGTGGTGAAACAGCATCCTCAGGCGCCTACCACCGATTTACCCAGTTTGGGCATTACTTTCTGTGGCATTCCATGTGAAAATCCATTCTTCTTGGCCTCATCGGCCGTTTGTACCAACTACGAGATGGTGGCCAACGCCTTCAAGGCTGGTTGGGCTGGTGTGTTCTATAAGACCATCTGTAAGATGGACATCCGCGAGGTATCGCCTCGCTTCGATGCCGTGGGCAAGGAGCGCACTCCTTTCATTGGTTTCAGAAACATGGAACAGTTGTCTGAGAATCCTTATACTGAGGATTTTGAGATTCTAGCTCGCTTGAAGCGTGATTTCCCCACCAAGGTGGTGGTGGCCTCTATCATGGGACAAATAGAGGAAGAATGGATCGAGTTGGCGAAGTTGGCCGAACAGGCTGGTTGCGATGCGGTGGAACTGAACTTCTCGTGTCCGCAAATGCGCCTCACTGGCTTGGGTAGCGACGTAGGACAGAATCCTGAACTGGTGACTTTCTATACGGCTTATGTGAAACGCAATGTCAAGATACCTGTCATACCTAAGATGACTCCCAACATTACCAATATCAACAACCCTGCCATGGGGGCCTATTTCGCTGGTGCCGATGCCATTTCGGCCATCAACACCATCAAGAGTGTCACCATGTCACCACAGGCCATGGTCAATGGCAAGAAAACCACCTCGGGCTATTCGGGCCGTGCTGTCAAGCCCATTGCCTTGCGCTTCATTCACGACATGGCCCAGAACCCCATCATGAAGGACATTGAGTTCAGTGGCATTGGTGGCATCGAGAATTGGACCGATGCGTTGGAGTTCATTCAGTTAGGGTGCCGAAATGTGCAGGTTTGCACGGCTGTTATGCAGTATGGCAATCGCATTATCGATGACCTTGTCTCGGGTTTGCAGACTTACCTAAAGGAGCGTGGCATCGAGCATTTGGAAGAGGTGGTGGGCGAACAGTTGCCTTGCTTCGTGTTGCCTGCTGACCTGGACCGTGATACGATGGTGTATCCCAAGATTGACCGTGAGAAGTGCATGGGGTGTGGGCGTTGCTACCTTTCTTGTCGCGACGGAGGGCACCAGGCTATTACCTTTGGCGACGACCGCAAGCCTCGCATCGTAGGCACGAAGTGTGTGGGTTGTCACCTCTGTCGATTGGTTTGTCCGACGGGGGCTATTGGTTTGGCGAAGCGTATAGCAAAGCGGTAAGAAAAATGTTTCAAGCCCGTTGCTGGCAACAGTGCACAATTAATTATGCCACACTATCCCTTATGGAAAAGTGTGGCGTAATTATTGAAAAATAAGTCAGCCTTCTCAAGCAGCCTTCATCTCAATGAGCTGGTACTTCATGCCTTTATTGGTTTCCTTAGGTACGCATCCCATTTGACGCAGGGTTAAGCCAATCTTTATCCTGGTGGAATGGTCATTCTTCAACTTGGGATATGTGTCTTGCATATTCTCAATCACTTGCCCAAGGCTCATCCATTCGCCTTTCTCTTCATTGGTGGGTAACCTATAGAAATTACCCAACATCCCCTCAAAGCTCTCTTCTTTCATATAGGGCTGGTTCACCAGCTGGATACGCTCTTCTTCTATATTGGTAAACCAATAAGGCGTGTGCATCTCCCTAATCTCATACACCACCTGAGCATAAAGCTGGTCGTAATCAATGGGCGAAAGGTTGTCAATCATCTTCTTGTCGGCTACTTTCAAACAGATGAAACGGCGACTGCCTGTAGGGTCACACAAGGGTTGCTCGTCATTGGTGGTTGCCACGAAGGAAGCATAGCGTCTTCTGTCTTCTTGAGTTTTACCAAAGATGGGACGCCCATTTACTTTCTGCCTTGAAAGCGTATGCTTCAGCTTGCCTTGCTGGCTGCCTTTCATGTTGGCAAACTCATCGATGTTCACCAACAAGTTGTGCGTCAGTGCCATATCGGCATCAAACTTGTTGGCAAAGTTGATGTGATCCAGATAATAGGTTCTCAGCTGAGGGGGCAACAAGCTCATGGCGAAAGTTGTCTTGCCACAACCTTGTCGGCCAATCAATATGGGAGTCACTTCGTTACCATGCAGGTGGTCGAGGCCCAGCCAATGGGCTACCATAGAGCGCAGCCAGGTTGAGCACCAAGACAACTGCTCGCTGGTAAGTCCTGGGATGCGGTTAAACAACTCATCCACATGGTTCTTGCCGTCCCATTGGGGCAGATGATTCAAGTAATAGCTAATGGGGTCATAGTCCTTCACTGCGTCAGAATTGACATACTCCTCAATGTCTGTACGTGGGGAGGCTTTGCCGACACACTCCAGTTTTGCTTTGCGGACGATGGAGTTCATCACTTTTGGGGTAACGACAGACCACTCTCCTGCTTGGTTACTATCGGTTATTTCCCTGAATTCAGTCTTTCCGCTAAGCACGTTGTGACGGAATTCGTAGTTCTCTTGCAGAAAGCATTCTATCTCAAAGACTGCACTCTGCCCCTTTGATTGCAATTTAATCATAAAGGTGAAATAAGTTTTAATAATGATTACTTGTTTGCATTTCAGAAAAGCAAAGGGATGGGAGAAAGAGTAGTTAAGTCGATGTCACAGGCCTCCTTTTTAGCTATGCAGATACAAAGGTACGAATAAATATTGGCACTTTCTGCTTTATGCAAATATATTTGAATTTTATTTTTAGTCAAGAATTTCTCCAAAACATCCCGACACTCCACTTTTTCAATATAATCGTTTGTGATACAGATTGTTTTATGAGTGGAGTGTTTGTGAAAACACTCCACTAACACTCAACTTTTAGTGAAGTGCAGAGAGTGGAATGATGGTGGAGTGTTTGTAAAACACTCCACTGGCTTAACAAACATATTATGAATACGTTATGAACAAAAAGTGGAGTGTCGGGATGTTTTGCTATAATTTTGTTTCAACTAATTATTTCTGTCCTGAATTTCCCCATGTTTTTGCAGGAGTGTTAGAGAAATATTTTTCCTAACGAGGGAAAAATAAAAACCTAACGAGGGAGAAAAAAACAAGGTTGGGGAGACATTCGTAAAAATATTCTAAAAGTACACAACGATTTTAAGTCGAACTATGATTTCCAGTATTATCGTATTAGAGGAAGTAAAAGGGCCGTTTAGTTCTAGTAAGCGGGCCGTTTAGTTCGGGTAAGCCAAGAAGCCTTTCTTACATTCTTTCATCCCAACATTCTTACAATAAGGTGGGAGCAGTAATAAATAAAGGCATCTCTCGGGATGCCTTTATTTGTTTTCCTTACTGTTCTATGCCTCTTGTATAGTGAAACGAGGTCATTGAGAGAAGAATTACTTGCTTCCGTAGCCTACTACCCATAATTCATCCATTTGGATAGCATTGGCAGGCAAGGTTAATGCCTTGGATTGATTATTATCGGACACTCCGGTAATTTCCTCTCCTTTAGCATCTACGAGTCTAAATGTAATAGGGAAAACACAACTATATTTAATGGTTTTCCCATCCTTCATAGCTGGCTGCCATTTAGGCATGGAACGTGCAACACGTATAGCCTCTTTACCCATTAAAGCATTTGCATTGCTATTGATAATGGTTGGATAAGTAACATTACCATCCTCGTCGATAGTAATGGAAAGCCACACGCTTCCCTGGATGTTTTGCTCAATAGCTTCAACAGGGTATCTCATACTCTGAGCCATAAACTTCATCAAGGCAGCTTTTCCCCCAGGGAACTCTGGCAAAGATTCAATGCTTGCAGAAGAAAATTGATTTTCATCTGCATTTGTTAGCATATTTCCTACCAAATCTTTAACTTTGACGGTGGAAATACCACGCGAGGTTTCTTGAACCTCAGGACGGGCAAAAGCAGCTACAGCGATGGCTGCTATCGGAAGTACAAATAAATACTTCAAACGTGCCCACGGATTTGACTTTTTTCTCATCATCATAGTGATACGTTTTTTAAGATTACTGTGATTAAGGTTGTTGGCGATTGAGTAGAGCCTTTTGCCAACAGCCTTTTTTATTAATAACAATTGGTAATTCTTTGCATCAATGCCAGACTCTAACACATGATTGTCTGCTTCGTATTCATGGATGGCTTGCAATTCCTGCTTCAATAGCCACGCTGCAGGGTTAAACCATTGTAATATAATACACACTTCCGCCAATAATAAATCATATGAATGATGAAGACGGATATGAGTGCTTTCGTGCAACAATATAGCTCGGGAATTATCCTGTAAGTCTTTTTCTGAAATTACGATATAGTTCATCCAGCTGAAAGGAATTGTATCTTTCTCCAAAACAACCAGTTTGATTCCTAAGCTATTAGGCAAATAATTTTCTATAGGCACGTCTCTCCCCTTTTTCAGTAATAAGGCTAATCTTGTAATGATGTAAATATAGCGTAGGGTAAAAAACAACACGCAAATTATATAAATGAGAAGTAATACTTGAACCCAAGTGAATGAAGAAGATGCACTTTCCACCACATGTTCAGCATCAAGCGATAACTCATTGGGCACAACAACAGATTGACTCAAGCCCTCAACTTGCTCACTCGTACCAAACTCTAAAAATGGCAAGATAGCTGAAATACATAAAATCCCCAACAAAGCAAAACGATTGAAGCGGAAGAATGTTTCCTTGCCAAGAAGCAATCTGTAGAAAAGATAGAATAATGCCAGACAGCAGGATGACTTTAATATGTATACAAATAACGCTCCCATATCCTACTTATTATCCTTTTCAACTTCCATTATCAGCTTCTTTAATTCATCTAGAGATAGATCTTCCTCCTCAACTAATGAAGAAACTGCACCTAAATATGAATTATTGAAATATTTGCTGATAACGCTCTTGAGTGTATGTTTGCTAAACTCTTCACGACTTACAACTGGATAATACTGATAACTGGTTCCGTATGCTTTGTGAGCAACATATCCCTTTTCCTCCAATCCACGCACTACTGTTGAAAGCGTATTGAAATGAGGTTTTGGCTCTTCGTAAAGATCCAACATATCTTTCACAAACATAGGCCCACGTTCCCAAAAGTGGTTCATAGCCTCTTCTTCTTTATTAGTTAAAGTCTTCATATTATTAGCTTTTTACAGGTTATTTCATCATCAATAGAACTTTCACTTGCAAATAAACTAAAAGTTTTCGTTATTAAACTATTTTTTTTAGTTAAGAATTCTTAATGGTGATGCATTTGTAAAAAAAGACAATAAAATATCGGGCCTCATCGAAAGTGATGAAGCCCGATTTTATATACTTGTTGGCAGCGTGTTTACTTAAACAGATTTGCTGCTACTTCGGCTAAGTTTTCTGCACCGCCTCGTCGGCCTTGATAGCAGCATCGAGGGAAGCTGCGTTCTGCGCCTCACGGACACTGAGGTGATTAGCAGAAGGATCGCAGTGCAGTAAAGCTATTTGCCACCAAACAATTCTGTAAACAAGGTTTGGAACATGCCTTCTCGATAACCCTCAATCTGCTTCTCAATAATGCCTTGTGGATTTACTAATACATAATGAGGGATACCTACTATCGGGAAATATGAATATAGACCACCAGTACCTTTTCCTTCATTCCAATTATTCCAAGTAATTTTGTGTTGCTCAGAGGCTTTTCGCCAACGGCGATCGGTATCAGTGCTAATACTTATAATAGAAAGGCGGTCAGCATATCGCTCATAAACTTCCTTCAACTCAGGGAAAGATGCAATACATGGTCCACAACCGCTACTCCAGAAATCCAGCAATATGTATTTACCCTTAAAATCACTAATATGATGCAGATTACCTTGCAAATCATAAAAATCGGCATCAGGGCAATCATCACCCTCTTTCACTTTTGTTGGAGGAAAAAGATTTGAATAAATCTCATATCCTTTTTCTGATTGCCTAATTTCCTGTGGCAAAGACTCAAAAAGAGCTTTCAATTCATCTGTATATTTATAGCTTTTGTCAGCCAAAGCGCTCTGAGACATATTTTCAAGTTCCCTCATCCAAGGTTGGGAAGGCTTCATTTTTTTCATCTGCTCAATCGTCTTAGCACTGATTTCATCATAGACGGAGTCCATCTGACTATTAATCCTCTTATAACGATCATAAGCTTCTTTCTTACGTTCAGGCTCTTTGTCGCGATTTATGGCATAATACTCATTTATTGCCTTATGACTGGCAACAGCTAATGTCTGATATTCCTCCCATTCTGCTTTCACAGGCTCAATTAGTTCTTGATTTGCACGTTGCTCAGGCACTTTGCTTTCCACATCCCATGTATATACATGATCATCATGTCCAGTAACCTTGATATGCGCCCCTGGAGCAACATATACCACACAAGGTATAGGTGGTATTTCATTTGACATTACTATAAGTGAAAGCCAGTTAAGTTCAGGTTCCTTCATCACTCCCTCAAAACGGAACTTTCCGTTTCTAATAGTATCCGAAGCTATCCGATTACCTACAAATCCATCGTATTCCACTAAAACGACTTCATGCCCAGCAAGAATCTCTGTTACTTCTCCTTCAATAACATAAGGCGTGTCAGGACTTACTGCCTTCTTTCCACAAGCCGTTAACAAAACGGCCACTAATATGATGATTAATTCCTTCACTTTTGTCTTCATAATAATTACAACTTTTAAGTATTCTCTGCAAAGAAATACATTTTCCCCTAAAACACCAAGAAATTAAAGCATTTTTATCCCGCTGAAAGAAAACCTTACAATCTAGCAATCCAACAACCTTACAATAAGGTGGGAACAGTATATATAGCGTATTGTCACACAGACTATTAAAAGACGAAAGGTAGATATTCTATAAAAATATCGGGCCTCATCGAAAGTGATGAAGCCCGATTTTATATACCTGTTGGCAGTGTGTTTACTTAAACAGATTTGCTGCTACTTCGGCTAGGTTCTCTGCGCCACCACGCTTTGGAAAAGCTTTCTTCATGGCTGCCGCCAGCTGTTCGGGTGAGGTAGCTTTGGCACGCAGGGCCTTTACCTTCTTGAGGTATT
>JAIKZS010000009.1 GCA_024682035.1 Bacteroidaceae bacterium | reverse complement strand
GCCAGTGTATTCTGTTGCAAAGACAGAATGCATCGCTTAAGGTGTTCAAGGCGGTTATATGCAAATAATAAAACAGGAGCGGTATTCATAATTATTGGAAATATATTGTGCTGGTTTGAAAATTACTTTTGTTTGTTTACGGGTACTAATAACGGCTGAGGTGCGAGACAAAAGCCATAAGCCATAAGCTAAGACTGACATAATCTTTATTTATCTGACAAGGGACCTACTTTCTCAAAAATAGATTATTTGCTAACTATTTCTATGGGAGTACTTCCTATTCGTGAAGCCATTGAAGAGAATGTAGAACCTGAAGAGCCGTAGATTTTACAAGTTGCTGCTAAACACCAGAGGTCTATCACTCCACCTTGAATACCAGCAATGTTGTCACGACGGGCTTCTTCTTGAGGAGTGATTATTCTGTCTCCAAATTTATTAAGTAACTCTTCTTTTACTTTATTGCTGTCTGTTGCTAAATAAAAACGGGCATCCATGTGTGTATCTATTTCTTCTTTTATTTTCTCTATAAATAAGTAAGTAGGACTTTTGCGAATTGACTCAACATGATCTGTGCGCCTTATGTGTAAACCGAATGTGTGAGGTGAAAAGATGTCTATGTTATGCTGTACCTTATTCATAATCTCGTCAACAGGATGAAACAATGTGGCATAGAGTTTGTCGGGAGTATTAATGAATGTCTGATAACTACTCATATAACAGCGATGGCCATGTGCCCAATTTAAGAAATCAAATCCTTGTTTCTTTAAAGGTGTGATCTCTTGTTCCTTGATACGAGACTCGAACAAAAGCTTTTGTGGTAATGCCGGTAAAAAGAAATTACGTTGACGTGCACGGTCATATAAAACAAAATCTAGATTTTTTGCTTCTCTTATGGGTAAAAAGATTGTTGACTTGAAAATACTATAAAACGGAGCATTTAATGCCCAGTCTTTAAACCAAATCACTTGCCATTGAATGCCTGTTTCTAAAACTAACTGATAGGCTGAAGCTATGGCTTGCATTCTATTAGCTATACCACCTGCAGGAATTAACATTAAACTTCCTTTTTTCATAAATCAATTATTGTTTTTTAAAGGCTTGATTCTTTATAAAATCAAGACATTCCTGAAAGATCTTTACGTGTAAAAATTTCATTACGATGAAATAAAAGCTTACTGCTACAGCAATACGGGCAAGCAACAGCAATAGAAGAGAGTTGATAGTGGATGTAATTAGCCATGTCGCTACCATAACGGCTAACGTTATTAAGGCAAAAGGTAATGTGTCGAACAGAAATGCGCCAAGATTATAACCTGTTAATTTCCAGACGAAAGAATGCCAGACAAAAGTCCAAGTAATATAAATAATTACATAAACAATTACCATTCTATGGATTCCGTACGGATAGAGAATAAGCATGGTTGTGATGAGTAGTAAACATTGAGCCAATGAACACCAGAAGTAAATATTGCTTTTTCCTTTGCTAATTAACAGGTTAGTCAAAACTGTGCAGATAGGCACAAAGGCACCACTAATGCATAGAAGTTGAAGCAAATGGGAGGAAATCAACCATTTCTCTCCAATTGCCAGCACAATAAACTCTTCGGCTACTAAAGAAAAGCCAAAAAGTAATGGGAACGAAAGAAATGCTGTAAAGCGTATGAGTTTGCGCAATGCGCGTAAATTGCGCTCTGGTTCATCGGCTATTTGGCTGAAAACAGGTTGTACCACTTGTGCCAGTGTACCTTGTAACAAGTAAGAAACTTTGCTATTCCATTGATAGGCTTGATTATAATTGCCAACTTCAGTGGTACTGAAATAGCGTCCTAGCAGGATATTCATCACATTGCTATTGATGATTTCTAAGATTCTTGTAGCTAATAACTTGCTGCTGAAACGAAACAATCTTTTCACAGGTTGAAAATCAATTTGCCAGGATGGTCTCCATGTAGAGAAATGCCACAACAGCAGGCTATTTATACCTATATATGTCATTGACTGGATGGCTAATGCCCAATACCCACAATTTAAAAGTGCGAGTGATACTCCCACTAAATTAGATATAATTGTAGCCGTTATGTTGCATTTGGTTTGTTCCTTTACTTTGAGGTTTTTGAAAAGGAATGCAGATTGTGCTATACCCAAAGAAGAGAAAATAATGCTAAGGAAAGAAACGCGGCAAAGTAATATCAGCTCAGGCGTATGATAATAGGCTGCAATAAAAGGGGCTACAAAAAACAAAAATATGTAGCATAATGTGCCTACTAAGATGTTGAACCAAAATACAGAATTGTAGTCATGGTGTGTAGGTTCTTTTAGATTGCATAAAGCACTTTTGAAACCACTCTCTTGTAGGGCCGTAGCTATAAGTTGAAACACCAAAATCATGGGGATCATACCATAATCATGTGGTGTAAGCAGTCTGCCTAATATTATACCAAACAACAACCCAAGGCCCTGCTGAGTAACATTGTTGATGCCACCCCAGAACAGGCCATAGGTTGTTCTTTTCTTCAGACTTTCTTCCTCAATATTCAATTGTTAATCTTTAGCTAACTTGACTTCCTGGCTTCACTTCTTTTGTAGTAGTCACAACACTAAGGCTTCCATCGCTGTCAACGGCAGAGAGAATCATTCCCTGGCTCTCCACACCCATCATTTTGCGAGTAGCAAAGTTGGCAACAAAGAGGATACGACGTCCAACCAATTCTTCAGGATCTTCATAAAAGGCGGAAATACCAGAACAAATGGTTCTGTCGGTACCAGTACCGTCATCAATGGTGAATTGCAAAAGTTTCTTAGATTTTGGAACTGGTTTGCATGCCTTTACTAGACCTACACGAATGTCTAGCTTTTCGAAGGTGTCAAAGCTGACAGTATCTTTAAAGGCAGCAGGTTTCCATTGTGCTTGTTCGTTTGCCTTTTTTGTATCTAGCAACTTTTGTACCTGAGCTTCAATCACAGTGTCGTCAATTTTTTCAAACAGCAGTTCAGGCTCAGCCAGTTGATGCCCTGCTTGAAGCAAATCTGTACGACCTAACTGCTCCCAATCAAAGCTTTCCATGTTTAGCATCTGACGGAGTTTAGCACTGCTAAATGGTAGGAACGGTTCGAAGGCAATAGACAGATTAGCTGTGAGTTGCAGAGAAATGTACAAGATGGTTTCCACACGCTTCGGATCAGTCTTCCATACCTTCCATGGCTCACAATCAGTAATATATTTGTTACCAATTCGTGCCAGATTCATAGCTTCTTTCTGTGCATCACGGAACTTAAATCCATCTAACAAATCTTCTACCTTAGCTTTTACGTCAGCAAACTCTTTCAGGGTTTGTTGGTCGTATTCAGTCATCTCGCCACAAGCTGGTACCACGCCGTTCCAATATTTCTTCGTCAGTTGCAATGCACGGTT
>JAIKZS010000006.1 GCA_024682035.1 Bacteroidaceae bacterium | reverse complement strand
CCTTTGACATTTTTACGGTTAATGAAATCGAAAGGATAAAAACTGCCATGCACATCGCTGGTTTCAATAAGTTTCAGTTCAACAGTTTTCTGTTCGACAGATGTCATGCAAGAGGTCATCATAAGCAGACTAACCCATAGTATGAGTTGGTTTTTCATATTGAATCTTTTTATTCTCAAAATAATAGATAATCAAAACTATAGCTATAATCATCAAAATAGTACAAGGTAAAGATGCTTCAAAGCCAAAATTGCCACCATTCATCAATGTGTTATCAGAAATGGTAAGTTTCACCAAAGTATTTGTGCTATCTGTTCCACTTACCTGATAGCCCAAAATAGGACCTTGTATATAGTTCCAAAACAAATGCAAACTAATGGGAAACCATAAGTTACGAGTATAGGTATAGGCCACGCCTAAAAGAATACCTGCCAAAGTTATGTTACAGAAAGAAAAGGCAGTTATACCAGGATTACCTAAATGCAAAGAGGCGAAAATAAGGGATGATAACACCAAAGCTAAATACTTGTTCATGCCTACATCAAGCATGTGCCCCAACACAAAGCCTCTAACCATGGATTCTTCGGCAAATGCGACCAAAAGCATGAGTAGCAATGAAGACAACAAGCCCAAAACATCAAATTGCACGCCTACAATGCTTATCCATCCAGCCAACAATGATAAGGTGTATCCTATAGCATATATACCAACTGCCACTAGCAAACCATAGAAAAAATCTTTGCCCTGATATTGCCACCTAAAACCCATATCATCGATAAACGACAATTTATCCCAAAATCTAATGATAATCCACGCAGATGCCCATACAGCCACTACTTGAACAGCTTCATAAATAATCAGTGCCGATGTGCTGGGGCGAGTCTCTTCCATTAGATTTGTAAAGGCTAAGGGCAAGACCATAATCATCAGAAAAATGCTAAACAGAATAGCAAATACGATTAGTTTGGCCAATAAAAACAGATATTTCTTCATATAATTATCGGTTTATTTTTGGGTACAAAGATAATAAATATTTAACTTTGCAACTATGTTCATAAAATAAAAGCTATATGATATCGTTTTTTATTGCCCTAGTGGCTTTGTTAATAGGGTATTTTGTGTATGGAAAGTTTGTAGAACGACTGTTTGGACCAGATGATCGCCCTACCCCTGCCTACAGCCATGCTGATGGTGTTGACTACATAGCACTTCCAGGATGGAAGGTGTTTATGATTCAATTCCTTAACATTGCTGGTACTGGCCCTATTTTTGGTGCCATAATGGGTGCCCAGTTTGGTCCTTCATCATATTTATGGATTGTGTTTGGTTGTATTTTTGCAGGTGCCGTACATGACTACCTCTGTGGTATGCTATCAGTACGACACGATGGTGTGGGAGTTCCAGAATTGGTTGGTACTTATTTAGGGCCAGTTGCAAAAAAAATAATGCTGGTGTTCTCGGTATTCTTGCTGCTGATGGTGGGCACTGTATTTGTATATAGCCCTGCCATAATACTGGGTGACAAAATGGGTGGTGAAGTACAGATGATATTGACTTGGTGCCTTATTATCTTCTTTTATTACATCATTGCTACTATGTTGCCAATTGACAAAATTATAGGCAATATATACCCTTTATTTGCCTTTTCACTGATGTTTATGGCCGTGGCTTTGTGTGTTGTACTAATTATTGACATGCCAAATATTCCAGAAATATGGGACGGACTGGACAACATGAAACCATCGGCTGGTCCTATATTCCCTTGTTTGTTCATTACCATTGCTTGTGGAGCTTTGAGTGGTTTTCATGCTACCCAGAGTCCACTAATGGCCCGTTGTATGAAACACGAGAAACAAGGGCGTCCTATTTTTTATGGTGCCATGATTGCTGAAGGTGTTGTAGCGCTTATTTGGGCAGCGGTTTCGTCATATTTCTTTTACGGTGGAGCAGCTGAAGCATTGGGTGCATCACTAAAATCAAGTGCTCCACAAGTAGTAACATTGGTTTCAGAAGGTTGGTTAGGTCCCTTAGGTGGTATTTTGGCTTTACTTGGTGTGGTAGCTGCTCCTATCACAAGTGGAGATACAGCATTCCGCAGTGCTCGTCTCATTATCTCAGAATTTGTACATCTTAACCAAAAGAAGATAATAAACCGTTTCTTGATAAGTATTCCATTATTCTTAGTGGCACTAGGTCTTTTACGGTTCAACATTTCCGATGAGAATGGTTTCAATGTGATTTGGAACTACTTTGGATGGGCTAACCAATCACTGGCAACCATTGTATTATGGACTGAAACCGTTTATTTAGTAAAACAGCGTAAAAATTTCTACATCACACTTATACCAGCTATATTTATGACCGCAGTAACGGTATCTTTCTTACTGCTATCGCCTATAGCTTTTGGGTTTGACAAAATCATAGCCTATACGGCTGGAGGTTTGGCAGTAGTGATAGCTACTGCTTGGTTCTGCCATTGGTACCGCAAAAATAGCTGACAGACTGGCATAATTCAGCTGTGGCAAACTATTTGCAGGCAACTGGTAAATAATACATAGAGTTATGAAACGTAGAATTAACCTAAAACAGTATAAAAAGAAAAAAAACGATATGAACTCAGAAGAAAAGAAATCAGAAGAGATGAAGAATGTTGTGGCTGAGGAAACAGCTGAGAACACCGTTGAACAACCTACTCAGGAAACCAACCAACCTAAAGAGGAAGGGACAAAGAAGGAAGCTGAAGAAACAGAGAAAGAGCTTACTCCTGAAGAACAATTGCAAGCGGAGGTTGACAAGCTGACTAAAGAACAAGACGAATTAAAAGACAAATACTTGCGTCTGTCAGCAGAATTTGACAACTATCGTAAACGCACCATGAAAGAGAAGGCTGAACTGATTCTTAATGGTGGCGAAAAGACTATTACGGCTATCCTGCCTGTAATTGACGATCTGGAAAGAGCATTGGCAACAATGCAGAAAGCAACTGATGTGAAAGCTGTTGAAGAGGGTGTAGAACTGATTTACAACAAATTTATGCAGATTCTAGGTCAAAATGGCGTAAAAGCTATTGAAACCAAAGAAAAGGAACTCGATACTGATTTTCATGATGCTATTGCCATTATTGATGCACCTACTAAAGAGCTAAAAGGCAAGATTATTGATTGTGTGGAAACTGGATACATGCTGAATGAAAAGGTAATACGCCATGCTAAAGTGGTGGTAGGCAAATAAATATACTAAACAATGGAAGAAAAAAGCTATTATGAGATATTAGGCGTACAGAAAAACGCTTCGGCTGATGAAATAAAAAAGGCTTACAAGAAGAAGGCCATACAGTATCATCCAGACCGCAATCCTGGCAACAAAGAGGCAGAGGAAAAGTTTAAGGAGGCTGCTGAAGCCTACAGCGTGTTGTCAGATCCAGAAAAGCGCCAACGCTACGATCAGTTCGGTAAAGCTGGCGTGAGTGGTGCAGCAGGCAATGGTGGACCATTTGGTGGAGGTTTCGGAGGTGGCATGTCAATGGATGACATCTTCAGCATGTTTGGCGATATTTTCGGTGGCCGTGGTGGTTTCGGTGGCTTCAGTGGCTTCGGAGGAGGAGGTGGAGGTACCCAGCAACGTAAGTTCAGAGGTTCTGACCTTCGCGTACGTGTCAAACTGAATCTAAAAGATATATCTACAGGTGTTGAGAAGAAGTTCAAACTGAAGAAATATGTAGCTTGTCCACATTGCCACGGCAGTGGTGCCGAAGGGAATAGTGGCACAGAGACCTGCCCTACCTGTAAAGGTCGTGGTACAGTCATCAGAACGCAACAAACTATTTTAGGAACAATGCAGACACAAACTACCTGTCCTACTTGCGGTGGTGAGGGTCACGTCATCAAAAACAAATGTACACATTGCGGTGGCGATGGAATAGTAATGGGGGAAGAAACTGTAAGCGTAAAGATTCCTGCTGGCGTGGCTGAAGGCATGCAGTTGTCAATGACAGGCAAGGGTAATGCTGGCAAACACAACGGAATTCCTGGCGACTTGCTAATTGTAGTAGAAGAAGAAAAAGACAAGGAACTAATTCGAGATGAAAACGACTTGGTTTATAATTTGTTATTGAGCGTTCCTACAGCAACGTTAGGTGGCACTGTCGAAATTCCTACTGTGGACAATAAAGTGAAAGTTAAGATTGAGCCGGGTACTCAACCTGGTAAAGTTTTGCGCCTACGTGGCAAAGGATTGCCCGATGTGAATGGCTACGGTACTGGCGATTTACTGGTGAACGTAAGTGTATATATTCCTGAGACATTAAGCCGTGATGAGAAAAAGGCTATGGAACAGATGCAAGACAGCGACAATTTCCGTCCTTCTGGATCGGTTAAGGAGCGAATATTCAAAAAGTTCAAAAGCATGTTTGATTAATCATGCTAACAATATTATCCTAAAACTAGGGGGAGTCAGTTATTGACTCCCCCTTACTTATTTACATACCCTAGCACTATTCTTTATTTGGCATTCAAACTTCACAATTTTAATTAATTTAGCCAGTGTTCTAACCCAATGAATAGCTTCCTGGGTGGTAACTTCTATTGATTGGCTGCATTTATTCCTGCCCGTTCTTTCTCTGCTATATTCTGACGCAACAACTGTTGTTCTTCTATAAGCTTCATGTTTTCTTTTGCTTTGCTAATAAATTCTTGCACCAGAGGATGCTGCTTAAAGATAGCAGGAGCACTACGTAATACATCTTCTATCTGATCAGTCATTACTGGATAAGGCATAGAACTGCACATCATCATAAATACACTGGGACCCAGCACATTATTATAGTTATCTTTAATAAAAGACAACACATAGTCGTTCATCTTACGATTTAGTTCTTCCTCCTCTTTCAACATCTTTGTATGCACCTCATCGAAGTCTGCTCCATTTAAAACCATCTGTGCTTCTCTATGATCAAGGTTATTAAGCTGCTCTTCAATATCATTTCTATGATCGAAAAAATCATAGAGTGCATTGTTAAGAGGTGTACCCCATGCACGCATGTTACCAGCATTGATCGACACCTGAATAATACCGTTCTCAAGGATAAGGGGCATAATGCTTTCATCTTCCATATAGATTGATACCATCATGGTAGAATCAGATACACCCTCCATGGCGAAAAGACCGTGTTCTACTGAAGCAGAATCCACAGGCATCCACCCGCCCTCTGACAATGTCTTGAGATATAGTTTTTTGCCATCAAGGCTATTGATGTCAGATTTTCCAGCTATCTGGTAGGCACTACTACAAGAGGCCAACAAAGATACCAGAAAGACCACAAAGCACATTCGACCTAAAGTCTTTTGTATCATACCACTCACGTTTATGTTTATGTTGGTAGCAAATATATTGCTTTATTCAAAATAATAGTCTATCTTTGCTAAAATTTTAAACATCTTTAGAAAATGAAAGTTAAAGTCTTAATTATTGTAGCATTTTCTATGCTCTTTTCAATAGTTATTAAGGCCGATGAAGGTATGTGGTTATTACAACTCATGCAACAGCAGAACAGCATTGACATGATGAAAAAACAAGGATTGAAACTGAATGCTTCAGATATTTTCAATCCTGATGGAGTATCTATCAAAGATGCTGTGGGCATTTTTGGTGGTGGTTGCACAGGTGAGATCATTTCTCCAAATGGCTTAATACTTACCAACCATCATTGTGGATTTGGCGCCATTCAGTCACACAGTTCGGTAGAGCATGATTACCTAACTGATGGTTTTTGGGCTGCTACCTTAGCCGACGAATTGCCTAACGAACGCCTTTCATTCCGTTTTGTGCATCGCATTGTTGATATTACCGACCTGGTAAATGAACAGATTAAGAGTGGTACTGTTACGGAAACTAACTCATTAACACGTCCATACTTAAACCAATTGGCGCAAGATGAGTTAGCTAAGAGCGATCTAAATGGTAAGCCAGGCATTGTGGCTCAAGCACTTCCTTTTTATGCAGGAAACAAGTTCTATCTTATTTATTATAAGGTATATACTGATGTTCGTATGGTTGCTGCCCCTCCCCAGAGCATTGGTAAGTTTGGTGGCGAAACCGACAATTGGATGTGGCCTCGTCATACTTGTGATTTCTCTGTTTTTCGCATTTATGCCGATAAAAATGGTGAGCCTGCTGACTATTCACCCGATAATGTGCCATTAAGCACTCCTCAATACCTTAAAATTTCTATCAAAGGTCTCAACGAAAACGACTATGCCATGATTCTAGGTTTTCCCGGCAGTACCAGCCGCTACCTTACCGAATCAGAGGTTACTGAACGTATGACAGCTTCAAACCAGGCACTTATTGATATGCGTACCATTCGTCTTAACGTGTTGCGTGATGTAATGGCGCAAAGTGACAAGATCCGTATTCAGTACGCCAGCAAATTTGCAGGTAGCAGCAACTATTGGAAAAACTCGATTGGCATGAACCAAGCCATTGCAGATAACAAAGTACTGGAAACCAAAGCAGAAGTTGAAAAGCAATTCAATGCCTTTGCAGCTGACAAACCTGAATATCAAGGGGTGGTAAGTGGAATAGATGCGATTATTGAAAAGCGCATGCCAATTTACCGTCAATATTCATACATCAACGAAGGTTTGCAGAGCGCTATTGAATTTCGTAGTCCTTACCAATTGATGGACGAGATGAGAAAAGCGCTACAGCAAAAAGATAATAAAAAGATAAATGAACTAAAGGAAGACCTGAAAGAGGCATATGCACAGATCCATAACAAGAATTATGACCATGAGGTGGATCGCAAAGTGGCAAAGGCTATGATTCCCGGGTTAGCGAAAGCACTTAACACCAACGAGCTCCCTACTTTCTACCAAGTAATTGCGCGTGACTATAAAGGCAATTCTGATGCTTATGTTGACAACATGTACAACAATTCTATTTTTGCCAACGAGGCCAACTTTAACAAGTTCATAAAGAAACCTACAGTAAAAGCCATTGACCGTGATCCTGCCACTGCCTATTCTCGTTCAAAAAACGCGAAGTTACAGGAACTGGCTGATAGCTACACACAACTTAACGAAGGACTAAACTTGCTGCACAAGGCGTATATTCGTGGTTTAAACGCTATGAAACTACCTACTCCATCATATCCTGATGCGAACTTTACGATTCGCCTTACTTATGGCAACGTAAAGTCATACGATCCAAAAGATGGTGTGCATTATAAGTTCTATACTACCGGTGACGGTGTTCTTCAAAAAGAAGATCCCACCAACCCAGAATTTGTAGTACCAGCAAAACTGAAAGAATTATTGTTGAAGCGTGATTTTGGTCGTTATGCCATGGCAGATGGCTCATTACCTGCTTGTTTTTTAACCACTAATGATATTACTGGTGGCAACTCAGGCAGCCCCGTTATGAACAATGCAGGAGAACTAATAGGCATTGCATTCGACGGCAACTGGGAGTCTTTAAGTGGTGACATTAATTTCGACAACAACCTGCAACGTTGCATTGCAGTAGATATTCGA
>JAIKZS010000152.1 GCA_024682035.1 Bacteroidaceae bacterium | reverse complement strand
TTACCACGAAGAACACTAACACATAAATATTGATAGGCCATGACAGTAGCTTCCACTCTACGGCTCCTATACTGAGTTGTAGTAGCAGTCCTGTCACGATAAGCCCCGCTCCAATGACGAAGCCTTCTTTCATGCTCCACGGTTTATTCCACATCGTTTTTTCAAAATTTTTGCAAATATCCGAATAATAATTGACTTCTGCAAATTAGGCTGTGGGGTATTGGCCATTTTTTCCGCCACAAAAAAAACTCCATAGTATATAATAAGAGGAAAAAATAATTGGAGCTTTGGAGTTTTAGTATTATAGAATAAATCGTAAGAGAGTAAAAAAAAAAAACTGCTCCCCAAATGGAGAGCAGTTAAAGAAAAGCAATAATTTTTAGGGCTCTAATAACTTACCATTAGCCTTTGCCTCAGAAATCCACATTGGCACCACCTCGTCCAAGAACTTAGCCTTCTTCTCCTTCATAGCCGAAGGATTCAAGCCAATATACTCCTGAGCCTTCTCCTTGGTAGAAATATCAGGCATTGGCACCTCTGCTAAATAACCATGCTTAGCCAATACTTTAGCAATCAAGCGACGAGCCTCCTGAGCCTGAATCAAGCCATCAGAGAAAATACGCATAACCTCCTGTGGAGCGTGGAATGAAGAACCATGAGCCGCAAAACCATAGTCCCAACGCCACTGACTGCTACGAATGAGTTGCAACACATCCTTCATCTCTTCCTCAGTAGCACCCTGCTCCCAAGCAAACTTAGCCTCGATATGAGCAGCTGCCAGCTCCTTCTCCAAAGTAGTACGCTTCTCACGCGTCATAGTCTGACGATCATACACATTCTGACGCAAAGTTTCGGCATCCTGGCGATGGCAAGTCTGACAAGTACGTTCAATCTTTGCCAATGGAGACATTACTTGGTGATCGGTAAACTTCACACCACCCTCGCTCTTATAAGGCATGTGACAATCAGCACATGACAAGCCACGCTGACCGTGAATGCCCTGCTTGAACAACTCATAACCAGGATGTTGAGCCTTCAGCACAGGCACCTTTGACAATGGGTGAATATAATCGTAGAAACCTATCTCATCATAGTAAGCCTCAGCATCTTCCACCGTCAAGCCCTTATCCTGTGGGAACATCAGATAATCAGTGCCTTTCACAAAATAATACTCGGTATGGCATTGAGCACAAACCAACGATCGCATCTCCTGGTGCGAAGCCTTGTTCACATCCATCCCTACACGTTGCCAAGCCTCATACAAAGCAGGACGAGCAGGACGAAGATCCATGGTGCGAGCATCGTGGCAATCAGAGCAACCAATAGGATTTACAATCTCACTACCCAGTTCGCTCCAACGCTTGTGGTAATACTCCTCCAGGCCCAGCTCACGCATCATGCGAGGCACATCCGGACCCTTACAAGTCCAGCAAGTAGCCGGTTGCACATCCTTGTCGCCATCCACACCCGGATTACCTGTTCGCAAAATGGCACGCATATCCTCCAAAGCATGCTTATGGCCACGAGGCGTATTATATTCCTTTGAGAACGCATAACCTGCCCACAGAATCACCATTTCAGGACGGTCGCTCAGCTCATCAGTTGCCTGATTTCCATTATACAGACTCTTGAAATCGGTATTCTCGGTCATTGACCATGTTTCATACTCACGTGGATAATCAGCCTTGAACTTCTCGTTCTGAGAAATAATGCTGTCGGTAAACACAGTGCGCTTGTTGTTGAACACGCTCACTACCTCCGCCCTACGCTCCATCAACGATGAAACGAGCAAACCTAAAAGAAACACAACGACCATTGATCCACCGAACAACAGCCATCCTTGCCATTTTTTTAGTTCTTTAGCCATAATATCTAACCCTTTCTAATTTATCATAGTTAAGCCCCGACACCTGCTCCTATAAAAAGGAGACACATCCTGCACGGGAACGATTCATCATACCATATATATTACCACTTCAAAAGACGCAACTTAGTCGCCCATCAAATTTTGCAACCACTGAGGCACTGGCGACGGTGGCAACGGCGTTACTCCCTCGGCACCTGGGGTAGATGATAGCGAATTCATGCCTCCATGAGGCACATTGCGATGGCAATCCCAACAAACCTTGCCTCCTTCCCTCATCTGCTCCATATAGCCCATGCGACCTGTCTTCACAAACTCCTGATTCAGCTGGGTGTGACAACGAATACAGTTGTCCATTATCACCTCGGCGCTCATCTCCTCGGCCATAATGGCCTGATGCTCACTGTGCGTAACAAAATAAGCCACATGCTTCAAACCATCCATCGCCTTGAAGCCATATTTCATGGCCAGGTTCTGATGGGGCACATGGCAATCGTTGCACGTAGCATCACGTCCATGACTGGAGTGCGACCAAGTAGCATAATAAGGAGTCATGATGTGACAGTTGACACAGGCAGCTGGATCATCAGCTATATAGGTATGCGCACGAAGCAAATAGAGGAATAACCCTCCAAGTCCGCATATCACCCCTGTCACCACCAGCAGAAAGATTTTTTGTCTGCGTGAAAACAAACTTGTTATCTTATCTAGCATTTTCATAGTATTAGGTCGTCAACTGCTTTTTACATTTGTTAAACTTTTCTTGTGCAAATCTACTAACAAATAAGGATAAAACAAAGCATTTTACGCCACATTATTATTAATAGATGTTAATATGTGTATCATTCCATAAAGCATTAAAAAAAAGAAGAGGTAATAAAGACAATAAAGCTCCTATTCTCTTCAAAAAAGGCACATTCCCGATTCGCTGAACAATATGCCCTATTCATTGAAATTTTTTTACAAAGAAAACTACTCCCCCTATCTTTGCATCAGAAATAAAAAACAGCATGAATTATGATAAACGAGGTAACAAGATTGTATGAACCAATTACATTGGCAGAGATGAGCGAGGTAAAGCTGATGAACCGTATCGACACAAAGTTTGTGACCACGGTTCAAAAGCTTACTCAGCTGCTCCAGATGGCAAAGGATGCTTACTGGATGCAAGAAATCGACGGACAACGAAACCTGGCTTACGACACAAC
>JAIKZS010000124.1 GCA_024682035.1 Bacteroidaceae bacterium | reverse complement strand
GTTTTGTGTGAGAAACCTATGGCTTCAAATGCGCGTGAAGTAAAACAAATGATTGAGGCAGCTCAAAGGAATCATGTTACTTTAATGGAAGCAATGATTGCTACGATGAATCCTAATTTTTTTAAGGTTCGTGAAATGCTTCAAAAATTAGGTTCCATACGTAGGTATTTTGCTTCTTATTGCCAATATTCTTCCCGATACGATAAGTTCAAAGAGGGCATTGTCCTGAATGCTTTCCAGCCAGAGCTCTCCAATGGAGCTATGATGGACATTGGGGTATATACAATTTATCCTCTTGTTGCCTTATTTGGTAAACCACAAAAAATCAATGCGCAAGGAGTTGTGCTTTCCAGTGGAACAGATGGACAAGGAGTCGTAAATTTGCTTTATGATGGCATGAACGCAACAGCATTGTATTCCAAAATAGCCAACTCATATCTTCCTTCTGAGATAGAAGGTGAAGATGGTAATTTAATAATGGATGAAATTCATACCATTAGAAAAGTAACTTATATTCCCAGACCTGCAGCCATGTCAGGTAGGGGACCAAAGCCTGAACCTCAAGATGTAACTGTGATTGCTAATCATGATGATTATTATTATGAAATGGCCGAGTTTATTGACCTCATCGAGCAAGGTAAATTAGAAAGTGACGTTAATTCACATGCTGTATCGTTGGCTACTATTGAAGTAATTGACGAAGTGAGGAAACAGTTAGGTGTTGTTTTTCCTGCAGATAAATAATAATAAGAAGAAATAATGCTGAATAAATATGAAAAATGCTAATTTTTTTAAAATTATTATTTAAAATGATACACCATATTAAATAAATACTTAATTTTGCAGCGTTTTTCAAAAGTAGGGATTTCATACTGTTGAAAAATAAGTATAATAATTATGTTTAATTTAAAAGTAAAAAGAAAATGTTACAGGAAAAAGTAGGTGAAACTGCAGGTGTAGTTTGGAATATTCTGAATGGAACTGAAGGTATGACGCTGAAAGACATCAAGAGCGAAGCAAAGAAAAACGACGTAAAATTACTTGATAAGGACGTATATCTGGCTCTTGGTTGGTTGCTGCGTGAGAACAAAGTTGAGGTTTGTGAAGAAGGTAAGGAATTGTTCGTTAAGCTGATCTAATAGGGCTTAATACATAAAACTAATTAATTGTGTCGATAAAGTTAATCTTTGTCGACACATTTTTTTGTGTTCTCATATTTAATTTCTATTTTTACGCAATTAAACAATAATATTATGTATCTTTTAGGCTATGATATTGGTAGCTCGTCTGTTAAAGCGAGTCTGGTTGATGCCCTGACAGGAAAATGTGTGACATCGGCTTTCTATCCAAAGCAAGAGGCCGAGATTTTGGCCCCACAAGCTGGCTGGGCTGAACAACACCCTGAAATGTGGTGGTGTAACCTTAAGCTAGCTACCTCTGATGTGTTATCAACATCACATGTTGATAGTAGTGATATCAAGGCGATTGGTATATCGTACCAGATGCACGGTTTAGTATGTGTTGATGAAAAACAGCAAGTGCTGAGACCTTCTATAATTTGGTGTGATTCACGTGCTGTTAATATCGGCCAACAGGCTTTTGATGAATTAGGACCAGATGTGTGTCTTTCGCATTTGCTTAACTCACCTGGTAATTTTACTGCTTCAAAACTGGCTTGGGTGAAACGAAATGAACCCAAAGTATTCTCACAAATTGACAAGATTATGTTGCCTGGCGATTATATCGCAATGAAGTTGACTGGCGATATATGTACTACTGTATCGGGCTTGTCAGAAGGAATGTTTTGGGATTTCAAAGAAAATAAATTGGCAGATATTTTGCTGAAGTATTATGATATTGAACCTTCTATGATAGCTGATATCGTGCCAACTTTTGGAGAGCAAGGTCGCGTAAGTAAAACAGCTGCTCAAGAACTAGGGCTATCAGCAGGCACTCCTGTCACTTATAGGGCTGGTGATCAACCTAACAATGCACTTTCTTTGAATGTTTTTAATCCCGGCGAAATAGCTTCAACGGCTGGTACTTCGGGGGTTGTATATGGCGTTAATGGAAAAGTTGAATATGATCCATTGTCGCGTGTTAACACATTTGCTCATGTTAATCACACAACTTCACAAACTCGTTTGGGCGTGTTGCTCTGTGTTAATGGCACTGGCATACTTAATTCCTGGGTAAAACGCAATGTCGCACCTGCCGGTATTTCTTATAATGACATGAATGACTTGGCTGCAAAGATACCAATTGGCAGTGAAGGTATAAGCATCCTGCCTTTTGGAAATGGGGCAGAACGAATGCTCCAGAACAAAGAAACAGGTTGTGTTATTCATGGGGTTGATTTTAATCGTCATCAGCGTTCCCATATCATTCGTGCAGCACAAGAAGGTATTGTTTTCTCTTTTAAATATGGCATAGATATTATGAAAGATATGGGCATGAATGTAACTAAGATTCATGCTGGTAAGGCAAATATGTTCTTAAGTGATATCTTCAGAAATACATTAGCAGGTGTTACAGGAGCGACTATTGAACTGTATGATACTGATGGAGCGGCTGGTGCAGCTAAGGGTGCTGGCATTGGTGCAGGTATATATAAAGACCATAATGAGGCTTTTGCTTCATTAGAACGTTTGCAGGAGATAGAGCCAGTAGCGGCTGATGTACCAGCTTATAAAGAAGCATACACCCGCTGGAAAAAGGTTGTTGATAATGAAATAAATTAATTATTAATAAAGAACAATGAGATAGGGCTGTTGGGTAAATATCCCATGGACCAATGCTCACAAAAAACTAAAATTATGGCTATAGAGTATTTTCCTCAAATCTCTAAGATCCCTTTTGAAGGGACTGAGAGTAAGAATCCAATGGCATTTCATTACTATGATGCCGAGAAGATAGTTTTGGGTAAGAAAATGAAAGATTGGTTGAAATTTGCCCTCGCGTGGTGGCACACTTTGGGACAGGCAAGTGGCGACCAGTTTGGCGGTCAGACCCGTCATTATGCATGGGACGAAGGTGAGTGCCCCATCTGTCGGGCTAAAGCCAAAGTAGATGCTGGCTTCGAAATTATGCAAAAGTTGGGCATTGAGTATTTCTGCTTTCATGATATTGACCTCATTGAAGAGGGCGAAATCATCGAGGAGTATGAAGAGCGCATGCAGATTATTACAGATTACTTAAAAGAGAAGATGGCTGCAACAGGCATCAAATTGTTATGGGGTACTGCCAACGTTTTTGGTCATAAACGCTATATGAATGGTGCGGCTACCAATCCAGAGTTTGGCGTAGTGGCACGCGCTGCTGTCCAGATTAAAAATGCCATTGATGCTACAATTAAGTTAGGTGGCACTAACTATGTATTCTGGGGTGGTCGCGAAGGTTATTCTTCATTACTTAATACTCAAATGCAACGCGAAAAAGACCATTTGGCAAAGATGCTTGGTGCTGCTCGCGACTACGCACGTGCTAATGGATTTACCGGTACATTCCTAATTGAACCTAAACCAATGGAGCCAACTAAGCATCAATATGATGTTGATACAGAAACTGTAATTGGCTTCCTTCGCGCTAATGGACTGGACAAGGATTTTAAGGTGAATATTGAGGTTAATCATGCAACTTTGGCAGGCCATACATTCGAGCATGAACTGACTGTGGCAGTAGATAATGGTATGTTGGGTAGCATTGATGCTAATCGTGGAGACGCTCAGAATGGATGGGATACCGACCAGTTCCCAATAGACAATTATGAATTAACTCAGGCATTGTTACAGGTGATACGCAATGGTGGTTTGGGTAATGGTGGTATGAATTTCGATGCTAAGTTACGTAGAAACTCTACTGATCCTGATGATATTTTCATTGCTCATATCAGTGGTATGGATGCAATGGCACGCGCTTTACTCAATGCTGCAGCTATTATGGAAGAATCTCCATTGCCAAAGATGTTGAAAGAGCGCTATGCTAGCTTTGATGCAGGTGAAGGCAAACGCTTTGAGGAAGGTAAGATGACGCTTGAAGAATTAGTTGATTTTGCGAAGAAAAACGATGAACCTATCCAAAAGAGTGGCAAACAAGAATTGTATGAAACCATACTAAGTCTTTATTGCAAATGAGAATCATTAAAATTGGAATAGTACAACAGTCTGCAACAGCCAGCCTCTCAAATAATTTGGAGAAGCTGGCTGCCAATATAAAAGCATGTGTAGTCAAAGGTGCTCAGCTTATCGTTTTGCAAGAGTTACACAATACTCCATATTTTTGTCAGGTAGAAGATGTTAATAATTTTGATTTAGCAGAATCTATTCCTGGTCCATCTACTGCTTTTTTTGGTTCGTTGGCTAAAGATTTGCATGTTGTGTTAGTAACATCGTTGTTTGAACGTCGAGCAGCTGGCTTATATCATAATACTGCAGTGGTGTTTGATACCGATGGTAGTATAGCAGGCAAATATCGTAAGATGCACATTCCTGATGATCCTGCTTATTATGAAAAATTTTATTTCACTCCAGGTGATTTAAACTTTGAACCTATTCAAACATCTTTAGGAAAACTAGGATTGATGGTTTGTTGGGATCAGTGGTATCCTGAAGGTGCACGTCTTATGGCGTTGAAAGGCGCAGAATTGCTTATTTATCCTACTGCTATTGGTTGGGAAAGTTCTGATACTGCAGATGAAAAACAGCGCCAGTTGGGTGCTTGGCAAACGGTAATGAGAGGACATGCTGTAGCCAATGGACTTCCTGTAATTGCAGTTAACAGGGTAGGGCATGAACCCGACCCATCAGGGCAAACCAATGGCATACATTTCTGGGGGAATAGTTTTGTTGCTGGCCCTCAAGGAGAGCTTTTAGCAACGGCTGGCGCAGACAAAGAAGAAAACTTAGTTGTTGATATTGATATAGAACGTTCTGAACAAGTAAGACGATGGTGGCCTTTCTTGCGTGACCGCAGAATAGACGCCTATGGTGAAATATTAAAACGCTTTTGTAACGAATAGATTTATTGATAATCATATTATTATATGCCATTAACAACAGATATCATATTGAGCCCACACGAGGAAAGTTTGTTGCAACAATATCGCGACTTGTTGCCTAGCTTGAAAAAGATTGAGAAATTAGCTTATAACAAATTATGTAAGGCTTTAGATGATCAGGGTATCTATGTAACAGCAACTGAACATCGGCTAAAGACTGAAAAATCGTTAGCAGGCAAATTGTTGTTGAAAGGAGCAAAATATCATACCATAAAAGATATTACCGACTTGGTGGGTCTTCGTATAATCACTTTTTATAGCGACGATGTCGATAAGGTAGCCACCATTGTAAATAAAATGTTTGATATAGACTGGAAAGTATCTGTTGATAAACGCAAGCTTCATCAATTCAACAGCTTTGGCTATAACTCTTTACATTATATTTGTAGATTGCGAACAAAAGATCCTGATATTAATGATATCCGTTTTGAAATTCAAATGCGTACAGCATTGCAGCATGTATGGTCAACAATTGAACATGACATGGGCTACAAAGGCAATGTTATTATTTCTGATGAATATCGTCGTCAGTTTAGTCGTCTGTCAGGTATGCTGGAATTGATGGATGATGAGTTTAGCCGTTTACGAAATGAAATTACTGATTATCGTCGCAACGTTCAAAGTTTGGTTAAATCAGGGAAGTTGGATGATGTAGCTTTGACAGTCGACTCTTTTAAAACTTATTTGGAGATGCGTCCATTTGAGCGTTTGAATCAGCGCATAGCCTCGGTGAATCAAGCTGAAATATTTCCTGCTTCATTAATGGGCTTCTTGCCTTTGCTTGAGTCTTTTGGCTTTCAAACCTTGCACGATGTTGAAATGTTTATTCATGATAATTCGGAAGATGCATATCAATTGGCGCTCGAACAAATAGCATTGACGGATTTAGATATTTTGGCTGAAAATGTGGGCTTACAAAATCTTTGTTTGGTATATATATTAAAGCAGGGTAGAGGGCGAGAAGGATTGAGATTTGTATATGATACATTGAATGGCAAACAAGATAGTAATGATATTTTAGTGGATATGATTATGGAAGAGGCCAAACATTTGTCGTTCTGGGACAATGTATATAATAACAATAAAAGGCCTTGTAAAGAATGAAAAAAAAGAAATTAATAGATAGTAGTTTGCTTGACCGAGCCATTTGTTTTGCTGTAAATGCACATGCTGATACTGAACGCAAAGACAAAGGCTTTCCATACATTGTCCATCCGTTAGAAGCAGTGTCTATAGTCTCTACAATGACATCCGATCAGGAGTTATTAGCTGCAGCAGCTTTGCATGATACCGTTGAGGATACTGATGTAACTTTCGAGCAACTGGAACAATTGTTCGGAAAACGGGTGGCAGACCTCGTAAGACATGAAAGTGATATTGAGTTGGAAGGTTCGGCTTTTTCTACTTGGCATCAAAGAAAGCAAACTGCCATTGACCATTTGGCAGTTGCTCCTCGTGATGCGAAAATTGTAGCTTTGGGTGACAAACTGTCTAATATGCGTCTTATTGCACTTGATTATGCTAAGATTGGTGATGCCTTGTGGAGTCGTTTTCATGTAACAGATCCTAAAGAACATGCTTGGCATTATCGTGGGCTTTTGAATTCTTTGTCTGACCTAAGTGATACAGCCGCTTATCAAGAATTTAATTCTTTGGTGAAACAAGTATTTGGATAAAATAATAATCATAACTGTTATATTATGGGAATTGTAATTGGAATTGACGTAGGTGGTTCAACCACAAAGATTGTAGGGATTAAAAATAATCAGATTATAAAGCCAATGTTTATCACAGCTGCCGATCCCGTGACATCTCTATTTGGAGCATTTGGTAAATATTTATATGATAATGATATTCGTTTGGGCGAGATTGAACAAGTAATGATGACTGGTGTGGGAAGTGCTTTTGTTACAACACCCATTTACGGTTTACCTACTCAAATGGTGGATGAGTTTACTGCTGATGGCTTAGGCGCACGTCATGACATTGATATAGAGAAGTTGATTGTAGTGAGCATGGGTACTGGTACCACCTTTGTTAAAATTGATCACGATGAAATTAAGCACATTGGTGGTATGGGTATAGGTGGCGGCACATTGCAAGGATTGTCTAATATGTTGCTTAAAACACATGACATACGTCAGGTGGCAGAGTTAGCTCAACAAGGTGACCATACAAAGGTTGACCTGCTAATTGGTGATGTGTGTAAATCAGATTTGCCAGGACTGCCTCTATATGCCACAGCATCGTTATTAGGAAAGGCACATAGTGATTCATCCCAAGAAGATATAGCTGCCGGAATTATTGTAACAGTATTGCAGACAATTGGTAGTGGTGCCGTATTATGCTCGTTAAATTCAGGCATAAAAGATTTTGTTTTAATAGGTAACCTCACTCGAATGCCTCAGTGTAAAGACGTTTTCACCGAATTGGAAGGACTTTATGGAGTGCGTTTTCATATACCCCCTTATGCAGAATATAGTACGGCAATAGGTGCTGCACTTACCTATTTAAAAAATAAAGATAAAAAATAAATGACTAAACAGTTTGAGGGTTGGAAAAAAAATAGTAATTTTGCCGCGTTTTTAAGACAACATAATGTCTAACACAATTAATTATTAAACAAATTATTAACAAGAATGGAGAACATTAAAGACATCAAGCCACTCGATGAGTTCAATTGGGAGGCTTACGAAAGTGGCGAAACTCTTTCTCAGGTCAGCAAAGAAGATCAAGAGAAAGCGTACGACAACACGCTTAATAAAGTAAATGAGCGCGAAGTCGTTGAAGGTACCGTTATCAGCATGAACAAGCGTGAAGTTGTGGTGAATATCGGTTACAAATCAGACGGTATCATTCCAATGAGTGAATTCCGTTACAATCCTGATTTAAAGCCTGGTGATAAGGTAGAAGTTTATATTGAAAATCAGGAAGATAAAAAGGGTCAGTTGGTGCTGTCACACCGCAAGGCTCGCCTGTCTTTGGCTTGGGATCGTGTAAACGAAGCTCTCGAGAAGCAGGAAGTTATCAAGGGTTTCATCAAGTGCCGCACAAAGGGTGGTATGATTGTGGATGTATTTGGCATCGAGGCTTTCTTGCCAGGTTCACAAATCGACGTGAAGCCTATTCGCGATTACGACGTATTCGTGAACAAGACTATGGAGTTCAAGGTTGTTAAGATTAACCAGGAGTTCCGTAACGTGGTTGTTTCTCACAAGGCTCTTATTGAGGCTGAGTTGGAAGCACAGAAGAAGGAAATTGTTAGCAAGCTCGATAAGGGTCAAGTACTTGAAGGTACTGTTAAGAACATCACTTCTTATGGTGTATTCGTTGACCTTGGTGGTGTTGACGGTCTGATTCATATCACCGACCTGAGCTGGGGCCGCGTAAGCGATCCTCACGAAGTGGTTGAGCTTGATCAAAAGATAAATGTTGTTATCCTTGACTTTGACGACGAAAAACGTCGCATTGCTTTAGGTCTGAAACAGCTTACTCCTCATCCATGGGATGCATTAGATCAGAATCTGAAGGTAGGTGACCATGTTAAGGGTAAGGTTGTTGTGATGGCTGACTATGGCGCTTTCGTTGAAATCGCTCCTGGTGTTGAAGGTTTGATTCACGTTTCAGAGATGTCATGGAGCCAGCACCTGCGTAGTGCTCAGGACTTCCTGAAGGTAGGTGACGAAGTGGAGGCTGTTATCCTGACTCTTGATCGTGATGATCGTAAGATGTCTTTGGGTATCAAACAGCTGAAGTCTGATCCATGGGAGAACATCGAAGAGAAGTATCCTGTTGGTTCACAGCACAAGGCTAAGGTTCGCAACTTCACCAACTTTGGTGTATTTGTTGAAATTGAAGAGGGCGTTGATGGTTTGATTCACATTTCAGACCTGTCATGGACTAAGAAGATCAAGCATCCAACAGAGTTTACTCAGATTGGTGCAGAAATCGATGTTGTAGTATTAGAAATTGATAAAGAAAATCGTCGTCTCAGCCTCGGTCACAAGCAGCTTGAGGAGAATCCTTGGGATGCATTCTCAGATGTTTTCACCGATGGTGCAGTCTTAGATGGTACAATTACAGAAATATTTGACAAGGGCGCAGTTGTAGCATTGCCTCACGGTGTTGAAGGCTTTGTAACTCCTAAGCACTTAATCAAGCAGGATGGTACACAGGCTCAGGTAAATGAAACTCTGCCATTCAAGGTAATCGAGTTCAATAAGGATACTCGTCGTATCTTCTTGTCTCACAGCCGCGTTTATGAAGATCAGGCTCGTGATGAAAGAAATGAACAGCGCCGTGCTCAGCGTCGTAACAATGCTAAGCGTGATGAAACTCCTGCTATCCAGAACCAGGCTGCTTCAACAACTTTGGGCGATATCGATGCTTTGGCTGCTTTGAAGGCTAAGCTTTCTAAGGGTAGCAAGTAATTTAGTTATTACTTATATTTATATAAAAGGTGTCTGCAGATTTTGCGGGCACCTTTTTTATTGCTACTTTTGTTAGCATAATATCTACTATATATGGAAAAATTTGAATTAACAATATTAGGATGTGGTTCTGCCAAGCCTACTACCAGACATCTCCCCTCATCACAAGTGCTGAATGTACGTGATAAACTTTTTATGATTGATTGTGGCGAAGGTACACAACTACAATATTGCAGGAACAAGCTTCCTTTCAGTCGATTAAACCATATATTTATTTCTCATCTTCATGGTGATCACATGTTTGGACTGCCTGGTTTGATTTCAACTTTCAATTTACTGGGACGTACAGCAGAACTACATATACATAGTCCGAAGGGATTAGAACAGATGATGAAACCTCTTATGGATTTTGCCAGTTATGATATGAGCTATCAAGTGTTTTACCATGAATTTGACACCAATGAGCCTACTATGATCTTCGAAGATCGAACTCTTACTGTTACCACAATTCCTTTGAAACATCGGGTGCCTACTTGTGGATTCTTGTTTAAGGAGAAAGGAGGATTGAAACATATTCGTAGAGATATGATAGATGCCTATGAAATTCCTATTGCGTATATCAATAGCATTAAAGCTGGGGCCGACTATGTGTTACCAGATGGAGAAGTGATTCTCAATGAACGTCTTACAAATCCTGCTTCGAAAACACATAGCTATGCCTATTGTTCTGATACCATATATTTACCAGAAATTACAGATCAATTGCAAGGGGTAGATTTGTTGTATCATGAAGCCACTTATGCTGCTGAGCATGCAATCAAAGCCCAACTGCATTACCATAGTACTACATTACAGGCTGCGCAAATAGCAAAAGATGCTCAAGTGAAACAATTGGTAATTGGACATTTCTCTTCAAGATATATAGATGATAATATGTTGCTGGAAGAAGCCAAATCAGTTTTCCCTAACACCATATTGGCTAAAGAAAATGCTTTAATTGTAATTGATGATTAAACCTTTTAATCTCCTTTTAGTCTAATGTATATAAGAACTAATAAACGATATGAGCGCACGATTTGATGAAGAACAGGTGCTGAGGATGCTGCAAGAAAATGATGCCATGCAACGCAGGGCATTCGGTATGATTGTAGAGGAGTTTGGCCAGCAGTTATACTGGCAAATACGCCGTTTGGTACTGAATCACGATGATGCCAATGATGTATTGCAAGAAACCTTGATACAAGCATGGAAAAATATTGACTATTTCAGGGGGGAGTCTAAACTGTCCACTTGGCTTTATCGTATTGCCATTAATCAAAGCCTGAATTTCCTGAATAAACAAAAAGCGCAGCAATGCATATCGGTGGATAATGAAGAAGCCTCAATGGCAGTTCAGCTAGAGAGTGATCCGTATTTTGACGGAGATAAGGCGCAATGTTTGTTACATCAAGCACTTGCAACCTTGCCCGATAAACAAAGATTGGTATTCAATTTCCGATATTTCGACGAACTGACCTATACTGAAATTTCTGAGATTATTGGCTCGTCGGTAGGTGCCTTAAAGGCTGATTACCATTTAGCTGTAAAGAAAATTTCAAAATTTTTAGAGGAAGTTGATTAAACCATTCGATGATATTTTTGTCTAATATATAGAAAACAGATAAAGGTATGAAAGAAGAAGATATGTTATATCGCAAGGTGGGGAAGAGCAATCCCTTTACGGTGCCAGAGGGCTATTTTGATGGCCTTACCAACCGCGTGATGGAGAACTTGCCAGAAAAGCCTGTACCTGAATATAAAATCAAGCCTCTCACTTGGTGGGACAAGGCAAAACCAAGCGTATATCTGGCAGCTATGTTTGTTGGAGCAGCTATCATTATTAAAGTGTTGGGATATATGCACGATAATAATCCTGCTGTTATAGCGGCTGACAATGAAGAATATGAAACTGAGATGGTGCAGGATATGGTGGAGACAATGCAAATGGACGACTATTCTCTCTATTTATATTTATCTGATGCAGCAGAGTAAACATTTATTATAAAACACTATTGATTATGAAAAGAATTGTATTATTATTAACATTGGTGATGGGTATTACAGCACTGAGCGCACAAAACACGAAACGACACGAAAGAATGTCACCTGAGCAGTTCCAGCAACGTCAGCAGGAATATTTAACCAAAGCAGCCGGTCTTACAGAACAGGAAGCGAAAGATTTTTTTCCTTTGTATTTTGAAATGAAAGATAAACAAAAAGCTGCAACGGATGAAGCCTGGAAATTGTTCCGTGAGGCCAAAAACGATGGGGCAAAAGAAGGTAGTTATAAAGAGATTCTTGACTCGTTTGCAGAGTCGCAGTTAACTTCTGCACGCTTAGAAAAAACTTACCTTGACAAGTTCCGTAAGATTTTATCTGATAAGAAGATATATGAAATTAAACAAGCTGAAATGGGGTTCCGTACCAATATGGTAAGAGATATGTGGCGACCTCGCCAAGAGGGTGGAGGTTCACCAAATAAAAATAGACAAAACAGACACAACCCTGATAGACCATTCTAATTTCTTTTGTATGAGCAAGGGGGCTATTAAAGCCCCCTTGCTCTTTTTTTTCATAATATATATATTTTCTAGTTCACACAGACTAGTTAAACTAATTAATATTGATACTGTTACAATCGATTATTTAAACAATCTGGGGGCAAACATACTTAAATAAATGCGCCAAAGTCTCCAAATGTGTCCACCCTCGTTTTCAAAATATTCATATTTCAAGCCTTTTTCATCCAAGTAACTGCGGTAGGCTGCATTCACGTTGTATAGAAAGTCAGTGTTACCAATGGCTATCCAATACAGCTTAGGATTATTTTTCTTTAATGCTTCAATTTGTTTACCTAATTCGGCATCACTGTCAAGCGTCTGCTTATTAACTCCCATAAAGTTTACATTCCTGCCTGCCACAATAGCAGCCGAGAACAAACCAATATAATCAAACCGATCGGGATAGGTTTTGCTCACAGAGAAGGTGTGACCGCCACCCATTGAAAGTCCAGCAACGGCGCGGTGTTTCTTATCCTTGAATACACGATAATGCTTTTCTACATAGTTTTGAATATCAGGAAAGCTTTCTTCCATTGTTGCCAAGCCAGGAGGATCCATATGCTGCATAAATGAAGGTTTGTACATACCTTTACTCCATTCACCTGCTACCGCTTGTGCATTCATGTTACCATTAGGCATCACTACAATCATTGGTTCTGCTTTTCCCAAAGCAATAAGATTATCAAGAATTTGAGCAGCTCGGCCTTGGGTAGTCCATGCATCTTCATCACCACCTGCGCCATGGAATAAATACAGCACTGGGTAAATTTTTTTACTGTCTTCATAGCCTGCTGGTGTGTAAACTGTCATGCGGCGTTGCATTTTCAATGTTGGACTGTTATACCAAACTTTCGATACATTGCCATGGGGTACTTCTTGCACACTGTACAATCCCCCTTTATCTTCTTTATTCTTACTGATGATAAAGAAATTGGTAAATGATGCGATATCCCTGTTACGATAAATGTTACTGGGATCCAAAAACTCAGTTCCGTTCACCACAAACTTATATGAATACAATTCTGGCTCTAATGGCTGTGAGGTATAGACCCACACACCAGTTGAGTCTTGTGTCATTTCGGCCGAAGTTCCTTTTAGGAAATCACCTGTTACTTTTACAGTTATAGCTTTAGGGTTAAATAGCCTAAAAGTAACACTCCCATCAGTGTTTATTTCAGGGGAATTAATCTCATTACTGGCGAAAATAGCTTCTTGCGCCATAGCTGTCACCACACATAAAAGCATCAATGCAGTTGTCAATGCAATAGTCTTTCTCATATTTGTATATTTATGTTTATAATTTTATAGCGTAAATGTAGTACAAAAAAACGACTAAGCGAAAATATTATTTAATTATCTTATACGCGCAATGGATATTTTAACTACGTTATTAAACAGTCAAACGATATAGTATATCTTTGGTCATCGATATACTATATCGTGAGGCATCAATATACTATATCTAAGCATGAGAATATACTATATCGTTTGGCATGAATAACGTTATGTAATTCTATTATTGCTGCGACGATTGCTATCAGTTTAAAAAGAAAACTCTTAATGGTTATTTGCAGAATAATGCATGGTTTTTATTACATCATCAAATCGCAACCAAAGATAATAAAAAAAGAGATAAAATAGGGAATAGTAAAAAATAAACAATATCTTTGCAAAAAGTAATTTTAAATGATAACAATTAAATACAAATTGATATGAAAAAGTTGGTTGTTTTTATTATTCTTATTATGTCTGCGATATCAACATTCGCAGTTAAATATCATACAGTGGGTAGCAATGCTGAATTCTGTGTTTACAAGTTCGATGGATCAAATTTTTTAATCTTGTGTTTTAAAGACACCGAAGGGAATAAAATGCCAGAAAACGCACTAGTGAAATTCAAACTCAATGATGGTTCGGTTATTAAATTGGAAGGATTTAATGGTAGTAAATCATCAACAACAACCAATTATGTTAATTGGGATTTTGGTTCTTCAACAGAACGCTCTAGAGAAGAGCATTATGCCATTTTCATTATTTCATCAGAAGATATCGAACGTTTAAAAATTGGCGTGGATAAAGTGGCAATAAGCACAATCCCAGAAGTGTATTTTCGCTCTAAGTGGTCGGGAAAGGATGC
>JAIKZS010000117.1 GCA_024682035.1 Bacteroidaceae bacterium | reverse complement strand
GGTGAAATAGCTCAAAGTGTAATCTCAGTTATCGGCATGGCATCCAACGCCTTCGGTACTGCTAAACAATAATAATTATGGAAACTAAAGATACTAAACCTATTGAAAAAGTAATTTGGCTGATAGCCAAGACGGGGCTGTTTTTTGCCCATGCAGATGGCAAATACGATGTGCGAGAAAAGAATTTCATCAAAGGTTTCATCGACAAATTAGCAGAGATTGGTCCCGTAGATGACATCAAGGAAAAATTGGAAAGTTCTTTGCAACATAACTACAAACTGGAAGACATTGTGAGTGAGACGAAAGATTTACTGGCTTATTTCAATCCAGCCGAGCAAAGCGTCATCAAATTAACACTCACCCAGTTTGTTAACAATGTCATCACCTCCGACTATGTAGAGAACAAAGCCGAAAGCGACCTCTTCATTGAGTGGAAAAAAGCTTTGGCATAAAAGCGCCACCTGATAGAAGGTGCGCACATAACAACACTTTTCCTTATCAGTTAACAGGCAACGCTATCAGCGAGCATAAAAAAGAGAAGGTAGTCCAAACGGACTACCTTCCTTATAATCCAACCATCATCAGATTTAGAACTTAGGCAGCTCCCATCCATGACGATATTCACGCTGGAAGAACTGATTAGCTTCAGGCAAGTTCGTGATCTTCACGTTCTTTGCATCATATTCCAGAGTGATGTGACGCTGCTGTGACAAAACAGCGATGTTAGTCAGCAACATGATCTCGGTCAGCTTAGAAGCTACGTCGAAGTTGTTAGCAGCCTGGCGCTTCTCCTTAATAGCCTCTACCCAGTCAACATAAATGTTCTTTGGACGTGGCAAAGTCTTAGCTGGCTCCTTCCATCCTGGACGAGCAGGAATGAATTCAGGAGTAGCACCGTGAGTACCGTGCATCATCATACCCTTAGTACCGATGTACAAGCACTCTTTCAGCTGGCGATTTGGCTCCAGTTCCTTTGGACGTGACAACTTGATACCACCATCGGTCCAGTAAACAGTAACCTCAGGCATCTTCTTGCCATCAACGGTACGAGCTGGGAAGTGATACTGGCAGATCTCAGTAGCAGGCAGATACTCGTCGTTGAACGGAGTAGTAGTAGCCTGGATCTTGTCAGGCATGCCCAGACCCAGTGCCCAGATAGGAGCATCGAAGGTGTGTGCACCCATGTCACCCATAGCACCAGTACCGTAGTCCCACAAGCCACGCCACAAGAAGTGAGTAGTGTTAGCATTGTAAGGCTTCAGAGGAGCCGGGCCTAACCACAAGTCATAGTCCAGGTTCTTAGGAATAGCCTCACCAGCAGGACGCTCGTAGTCACCCTGTTTCCAAACAGGACGATCTGACCACATGTGTACCTCGGTTACATCACCAATGGCACCACTGCGAATCCACTCAACAGTCTGGTAAGTACCCTCAATGTTGTGTCCCTGGTTACCCATCTGAGTCACAACACCCGTCTTCTTAGCCAAGTCACGCAGGTAGTGAACCTCCTGGATAGTCTTAGCCATAGGCTTCTCTACGAATACAGCCTTGCCTTGCAACATAGCGTAAGCAGCGATGATAGCGTGGGTATGGTCAGGAGTACCAATCAATACACCATCGATTTCCTTACCACAGTCATCCAACATCTTACGGAAGTCCTGATACTTCTTTGCCTTTGGATAGCCAGCCATGATATGACCTGCATAGTCAAGGTCAACATCGCACAAAGCATACATATTAGCGTGGTGGATAGGTTGCTTACCAGCATCACCCATCTGCACACCCTGGTCAACCATAGCGCGCTGAGGTTTCAAGCCACCGAAGTGTGGGAACATCCATGCACCATACTTACGATCAGGATTAGGTCTTCTTCCAATTTTCTCATCTGGGTCAGCAATGTTCTGGATATCGCCACCACCCTGACTACCAACACCAACAGCAGCGATGTTAGGCAGATCACTTGGAGCCATATGACCATGAGACTTACCCAAGATAATGTTAGGAGCAATAGTAAAACCTGCAACAGCAGCTGCTCCAGTCTTTAAAAAACTTCTACGAGTAACGTTCATAATAAATATATTTAATGAAACATGATTTTGCTTTGCACAAAATTTCCGTAAATATAATAAATAATTCTTTTATTTACACCTTTTACTAAATATTTTTTACAAAAAAAAGGCTTCCCTTTTCTCAAAGGGAAGCCCTAGAAGTATATAAATAAATGGTTGATAATACTTTATAGTAGTTTTAGCATGAATATTTCACATTGGCTATCCTCTCTCATAGCGCTATGCCATGAAAGAGGATTTTAGCAAATTAGTTGAAAAAGCTAATTACTTAGAGAGCTGGCAACTCCCAACCCTTGCGATACTCGTAATGGAAATAGTTATTAGCCTCTTCACAATTGGTGATGCGCATATTGGCAGCATCATATTCCAGTGTGATATTTGTGTTTTGTGCAGCAACTGCTATGTTAGTAAGTAACATTATTTCAGTAAGTTTAGCTGCAATCTCAAAATCGTTGGCAGCCTTGCGTCCTTCCTTGATGGCTTCTACCCAGTCAACATAGATGTTCTTCGGACGTGTAATCACCTTTGCAGGTTCCTTGAAGTTAGGACGGTTAGGCACCAGCTCAGGACTTGCGCCGTGTGTGCCATGCATCATCATGCCTTTGTCGCCAACATAGAGGCACTCACGCAAAGCACGACCATTCTCCAATTCAAATGGACGATAAGGTTTGATACCACCGTCAGTCCAAGTCACCACGCACTCTGGCATCTTGATCTTCTTCTTGCCATCCAGTGATTCCACCTCACGAGCTGGGAAGTGATACTTCACAGCCTCAGCCTGTGGCAAATAAGTATCGTTATAAGGAGTGGTAGTAGCCATGATCTTATCAGGCATACCCAGACCCAGTGCCCAGATAGGCGCATCGAAAGTATGTGCACCCATGTCACCCATAGCACCTGTACCATAGTCCCACAAGCCACGCCATGCAAAGTGCAGTGCCGATGGATTGTAAGGCTTCTCAGGAGCCGGACCCAGCCACAGGTCATAGTCAAGGTGCTGAGGAATGGTCTGTCCTGCAGGACGATCAAAGTAACCTTGCTTCCACATTGGACGGTTCGACCACATGTGTACTTCAGAAACATTACCAATCACGCCATTGCGAATCCACTCAACGGTCTGGTAAGTACCCTCGGTATTGTGACCTTGGTTACCCATCTGAGTTACCACACCCGTCTTCTTGGCCAAGTCACGCAGGTAACGTACCTCCTTAATGGTCTTCGCCATAGGTTTCTCAACAAACACCGCCTTGCCAGCCTTCATGGCCGTAGCCGCAATAATAGCGTGCGTATGGTCTGGCGTAGCAATCAGATAACCATCCACATCTTTCTCCTTCTCAATCAATTCGCGGAAGTCGGTATAACGCTTAGCCTTATAATAGGCATTAAAAATAGGAGCGCCATATTCGGTATCAACATCGCACAAAGCATAAATGTTAGCATGGTGGATAGGTTGACGGCCAGCGTCGCCCATCTGTACAATATTATCGGCTGCACGGCGAGCTCGCTGAATGCGAATACCAGCATAAGGCTGATTTGTAGCCCACTGCATACCACCTAATCCTTCGCGCTTAACAGGAGCATCTGGATCAGCAATATTCTGCAAGTCGCCTGCGCCTTGGTTACCAAAGCCAATACCTGCAATGTTAATCTGATCACTAGGTGGAACATGACCGCTGGTCTTGCCCAGAATCACGCTGGGAGCAATAGTAAAGCCGGCTACAGCTGCTGCGCCAGTTTTAACGAAGCTCCTACGAGAAAACATCATAGATTCGTTATTACTACTCATAGCATTAGAAATTTAATAAATACTTTAATATAAAAACAATTTTAACCTTTATCAATGCTGCAACGAAAATTTGCATCGACATCACTAATATATAGATGTCTATGCAAACTGTCAGTTAATGTTGATTTAATGGACTATTAACAAGAGACTAATTTCCGGCTAATTTTTATCTTAACCGATTAATATTCAAGAGAAAGAAAAAAGTTTGAAAAAAGAAAAAAATATAGAAAAGAAGGACTAATTTCTGCCTACTTTTCCACAGATGCAACCTCTTCGAAGCTCATTTTGAAGTCCTCTCCATAAGCCCGCTTGTACTCCGTGCAGAAGCTGTCATATACATAGCGAGCCTGCTTGAAATTATTCCGACTCATCATGGCCACCGTCATAAAATGCAACGCCTCTTCGTTGCAAGGATCGTTCACCAGCATCTTGCCAGCAATATCGATAATGGTATCGGCCTCAGCATCCAGTTGATAAGATCCAATAAACTGAGCCATCACATCCACCGCGCTATTGCTCATATAACTTTTGGCATCATCCAGCCAATCGAACGATTCGCCCTCAAACACCTCACCGCGTTTCACGATGTCAAAGAAACGTTCAAAAGTAGGGCGGTCGGTCACCCGTTTCCCCTCCAACATGGCCAGGCTTTGCCGATAATCACAATACACACTGCCCGTCATTTCCAAGGCATATTTATTCACATTGAACGCCACTTCTACCGTATCCAAGCGTTCCAGTATCTTGCGCAATTTTAGAATAGACACACTGCGTAAACTCTTGGCATTCTTACTGTCCTTTCCCCAAAGAAAATCACTGATTTCAGTGCCAGTAATACCGTTTTTACCTCGGGTCGAATTGATCAGCAATAGCATGAACAAGCGTTTCAGCTTAGGCGTAAACAACGCCGTAATGTTCTCCCCCTCCTTATCAATCACCTCAAATGGTCCGAACACACGAATGTAGTTGCTCGTCGGTATGGTCACGTCCACATCAGGCAGTCCTCCGGCATCCGCTAAGGCACCCTCTCCCGTTTCTCCTGCATCCAATGCCCGCAGGTGGTTTTTCTTGCGCCAAGGCCCCCAGATCAGCAACGACACGATCGCCACAGCCAACAACAATGCCACAGGCCATCCTATCTTTTGCCACCACTGCACCTGAGGTGGCGCCAATTCAATCACTTGGTTGCTCAGGCCCAAGATTTCCTTATCGCTCAACACCCTCGACCAGATGGTCAGGTTATCCAGCGCTCCCACGAAATACGAAGCCAGATTAAAGCCCGTATAGCCCACATACAAGCTGTCGCTACCCATATAGCCAGGTCTGCCCGTGGCAATGGCATCCACCTTGCCATTCACGAAAATAGCCTGTTCGCCATTCTGTTTGTTGTAGCGCCAAATCACGTGGTACCATTTATTGGGTTCAATCGTGGTGTTGCCCTGAATGTCATTATTGTAGAACCCCATGTAAGGTTTGCCATTGCGAATCAGCAGATGCAGTGCTTGCTGATAAGCGCTACTCTTTGAGCCCAACACGCAATAGTCGGCTTTGCCCTCAACGAATTTAGGTATTTTCAGCCACACCTGTACGGTAAAGTCATGGTCGCGCAACTGCAAATCGCGAGATGTAGGCAAATTAATCCTACTCTGTCCGTCAAAATTAGCCGTTTGTCCGCGTGTCATCTCAAACTGTATGTCCACCCCCGAACTCATCACCGGTTGCTTACGCAACGACAGGTCGTTCACCCCCTCATTGAAAGGCATAAACAACTCCATCTGTTCGTCAATGCCCACCGGTGTAGCCTTGAAAGCAGGCATCATAATACGCTTTTGGTCACCCATGGCATACATCTTCACAGGTTGCACCCTGTAACCTGGCACCACCGGACTCAACATCAGTTCCACGCCATTCTCCAGCGGAAAACAATAAATGCCAGGCGTAGCATTGTTCATGCCCTCCCAGCTCACATAATTCACCAGTTCGTCATTACTGGTAAGAGTCCCATACACCAGGTTAAATTCGCGCAAATTTCGCACGGTGTTTTCCACCCAGTAGCCATAGGTATCAACCACGATGAAATTAGGCAAGCGCCCCTCGTGGCTCCAAGTATCTTTCACTAAGTTCACCAGATATGGGGTAAAGCGAGCCGTCTCATACAAATTACCACCCCTCAGTTGCAGGGCTTCAACATTTTTGAAACCTGTAAATAGCGACAGACTCTTTCTGGATTTCTCCCCTGGCAGTTCCACCCCACCATGCGCATTGCCCCAATCGGGATCAGTATGTGCTACATACTCATCCATACTATGCAGCCACGGCGTATCGCCCATATGTTTCTGCACCTCAAACACTACCAGTCTTTTGTTTTGGTCAATCATGTCCTTCAGCGAAGGCCAGCTATCGTCATTCCACCGCTCATAAATCAAGCCGGCCAGCCCCGCCTTGGCAAACACATCCGCCAAATCCAACGGCGCCTCATAGTCCAAAAAGAGCGTTACAATTTGAAACAGATTATTCTCCAAAGAATGCTTGATATCTTCCAATGCTGGCTGCAAGGGCACAAAAGAACCATCAGGCTGGCGCAACATCACCCTGTTGCCACGCGCATCCTGCTGGAGGTAAAAATAAAAGCCCTCAACCTGATGGCTCAGCAAATCGGCCACCGATGCCGTTTCGCGTGAATAGCCGTTTATGCAAGAATAATTAGATATGATGAAGAAACTCTCACTGTAGGTAAGTCCTGCATCCACATCGACTGTCCGTTGGTAAAAGTTCTGTTGCGCCTGCAACTGGTGGCAGCAAATGCCCCACAACAAACACAACCATATCCCGATTCTTTGCAATTGATTCATTTTCCTTTTATTTGAACCTCGTACAAAATTAGGTTTTTATTGTGAAATTGCCATAAATTTTCGATAGAAAAAGGATTATCACAAAATAAAATTGTATATTCGCAGAAATACTTGAATAAATTCACAAAAAAACATAACTAATTTATGAGTACAATACTAGATTTAGCCCCACAAGGGGTATGGAAAAACTTCCATGCGCTCACACAGATACCTCGTCCTTCAGGACACTGCGAACAAGTGAGCGAGTTTTTAGTAAACTTCGGCAAGAGCCTGGGTCTTGAATCATTTATCGACAATGCTGGCAATGTAGTGATACGCAAGCCTGCCACTCCTGGCATGGAAAACCGTATGGGTGTAGTACTGCAAGCCCACATGGACATGGTACCTCAGAAGGTGGCCGATGTTGAGCATAATTTCACCAAAGACCCTATCCAAACATGGATTGACGGCGACTGGGTACGTGCTAAGGGTACTACCCTCGGGGCTGACGACGGACTGGGTGTGGCTGCTATCATGGCTGTACTGGAATCGAAAGACATCCAGCATGGACCACTCGAGGCGCTCATCACCAAAGACGAAGAGACTGGCATGTTCGGTGCCTTTGCCCTCAGTCCTGATACCCTCAAGGGTGATATTCTGCTGAACCTCGACTCAGAATCAGAGGGCGAACTCTACATTGGTTGCGCTGGGGGACTTGACATCACTTCTACCCTGCAATACCAGGAAACGACGCCCAGCCAGGGCTACATTGCCAAGAAAATTGTACTGAAAGGCTTGCGTGGCGGTCATTCAGGCATGGAAATCAACGAAGGTCGCGCCAATGCTATCAAACAGCTGGCACGCGTGGTGCATGATTTATTGGTTGAATTCGACTGTGAATTGTCATCTTTCTGCGGTGGTAACATGCGCAATGCGATTCCTCGTGAAGCGCAAGCTGTGCTGTTGTTCAACCCTGACGACATGGAAGGTCTTGATACATACATCCAGGAATATGAGGCCCAACTGAATGCCGACTTCTACCCTATCGAGAAAGACATTTACCTGAAAATGGAAGATGTTGAGACACCTGCCACCAAGGTACCGACAGAGATTCAAGACAATGTTATTGCGGTGATCATGGCTTGCCAGAACGGGGCTATGCGCATGATTCCTACTGTACCCGACACGGTAGAGACTTCCTCTAACCTGGCCATCGTTAACATTGGTGGTGGCAATGTGGGTATCAAGATATTGGCACGCAGCTCTAATGATGCGATGAAAGACTACCTGGCTGATTGTCTGGAGTCATGCTTCAACATGGCTGGCATGAAGACCGAGACCAGCGGTGGTTACTCTGGCTGGCAACCCAATGTTGACTCTCCTATCCTGGCTGCTATGCGCAAGAGCTATCAACAGCAGTTTGGCAAAGAGCCACTGGTGAAAGTGATTCATGCCGGACTGGAATGTGGTATTATTGGTGCCATTTATCCTAAGATGGACATGATTTCTTTCGGTCCTACCTTGGAGTCACCTCACACCCCTGGCGAACGCGCTTATATTCCAAGTGTTCCTAAGTTCTGGGACTTCCTCGTAGCTACGCTGGCACAGGTGCCTGAGAAATAACGCACACAGAAAAGGGTTGCCCAATGGCAACCCTTTATTTTTTCACTTCTGTTGGCAACCTCACTTTTGCGTGCTCAACTGTTGGTTCTCATAGTCGTACTCTGATCCATAAGAGCTATGGGGAATGCTGAAGGCCACTACCATGAACAGCACGGCTATGGCCACCATCCATCGGTTGTACTTCCATCGCAAAGTAGCCAGGGCCACCAGGAAAAGCAAGAACGACAAAAGCGTCTTGTTGTCAGTCAGGTCTGTATCCACCGGGAAGCCCGTCCACCAAGGTCCGAAAGCTACATGCTGTACCAACGGACCGAAGACGAAACCTCCTACCAACAAAGTTGCCACCGTAATTTTCAGCCACTTAGCATATTCTTTGCGGGTTACCACCAACAAGAAAGTATAAACGGCAAACAACATGGCGCCAAACATGAACAAGATGTGAGGTATCAGAATACTGGCAGGCACATCATTGCGGAAACGAATCAATAAAGGCTCATCGGCAGGATAATCTTTGCCGCCCACTGTGATGTAATACTGCAGTTTTCCGCCAATTGGCTGCACTGGCAACGCTGCTTTCCATGCGTCTTCGTCCCATGCAAAGTCAACCGTTGTATAATCATCCGGCGTAGGATAGCGTCTATAATGCAGTTGTGCCTCCGCCTCCCGAGGGAGTCCTTTCAGCACCACCACCTCATCCTGCTGCACCCCACTCCTGGGCAATTTCATCCGATAACTCTCGCCGTTCAGTTCTATCGTTACCCGCTTCGGGTTCGTAGGTCCCGTCATGCGCTGATACACGCTTAGCACCAATGTAATCACAATGGCCACCAGCCAATACAAGAACTTCTTCATTTCTTCGCAGGTGCTAATTCAACTTGAAACACGATCACCTCATCACCACGCAGCACCTTCACAGGAATGGTCGTACCGGCTTGCAGTTCCGAAAGGCGCTCCATGTACTCATTGATATCCTTCACAGGTTTTCCGTCAATCTCCTGAATAACGTCACCACTGCGCAAACCAGCCTTGTGCGCAGGCTTCCCAGCCACCACAATATCGGCACGCAAACCCGGTGTAGCGCTTGCCCCCGTCACATCAGGCATCAAGCCCAGTGTTACTTTGAAGTTCGCGTGTGTCATGGTGTTACTGCTCGGCACATTGATAAAGTCAGGTGCCTTGGGTAAGTTCGCCAGTTGCGTCACCAGTTCCCTGGTATAATCCAGCGTCAGCTGCATTCCGTCATAGTTAATGGTTGCAGGCACGTCAGCCGGCGTATGGTATTCCATGTGTCCACCTGTAGTCAGGTACAAGACAGGAATGTCCACTGCCACGAAAGAAGCCTGGTCACTAGGACCAAAACCGTCGGGCGTACAAGTGACGTGCACCTTCGTCTGTTCAGCTGCCTTTTCCGCCATTGCCTTGAATTCTGAGCTCGTACCTGTGCCCGACACACTCAGTGCTTGGTCCCTCATGCGTCCCACCATATCCAGGTTCACCATGGCCACAATTCCCTTTATATCTTTCGGCAAGTTTCTACGTTTAGCATCCCCCTGCTTCATCCATTCCACAAACTTCTTCGAACCAATAAGTCCTTGTTCCTCAGCCCCGAAGAAAGCAAATATAATACTACGCTTCGAGCCCACTTTCTTAAAATACTTCGCCAGTTCCAGTACTACCGCATCACCGCTGGCATTATCGTCAGCTCCTGGATGAACCGCCAAGGTGTCAGGACGTCTCGAACCAGAACCTTGTCCGCCCATGCCCAGGTGGTCATAGTGTGAGCCCACTACAATAAATTCATTTCTTAACTGCTTATCCTTTCCTGGCAGCACCGCTATGATGTTATGCGTGGTGGTCTGTTCAGTCTTCCCATAAGAAAAGTCATGGTAATATCCCTTCCTTTTCTTCTCCTTCAGCACGCGTTTTAGCTTCATGCCACGCAGTTTGCCCGTAATGAACTCCGAGGCCAGCGTATCGCCGGCAGAACCGGGAAATCTGCCACCCAGTTCTGGTGAAGCCAGGTATTCCAACGTTTGCCTCATATCCTCCTGCTTTTGGGCATATCCCTGCAGCACAAAGGCCAGCGTCAAAATCAACAATAAAGATTTATTCTTCATCCTGTGTTATTTATAATTACAAGTGCAAAGATAGTACAATCCGTTGAACTTTCCATACCCACTAATGAGGATTTTTGGACGATTTTACCAGTAAAATAAACAGCAAAGCAAGAATTCGTTATAGACCGAAGCAAACGGTGGATTCCTACACTCATAAAAGTCCCCCTCAATAGCAGTAGCCTCAAAAATCGGTTGATAGTGGGGACTGAAGAGGGTGGCTCGGCCTGAATGTATGCCAACACTTGCAGGAAAAAGTCAACGAAAGCAGGAAAGAAGCAAAAACTGTCAACCGAAAGCAGGAAAAGACAAACGAACGCTACCAACGCTACCAACGCTACACGCTACATTTGCTATTTTCATTTTTCACTACTAACTGACGAACGAAAGTGGCGCTGCACCCTTATATATTTATATATATAATATATAATATATATTATATATATAAATATATAAAAATAATTATAAGTTTTCAAGTAGCAGCAAACCTCAATTTGGTAAATGTAGCATGTAGCGGGTAGCGCCTACAAATTTACGCAGAAAATCATGGTAAATCTCGAAATACACCCAATTTGATAAAATGTAGCGCTTGCAAGGAGCTGCCAGCAAGCTCCACGCTTAGTA
>JAIKZS010000080.1 GCA_024682035.1 Bacteroidaceae bacterium | reverse complement strand
TGCCATGCATTCATGGGATTTGATGAAGCATTATATCAAGAACGGTGTACAGGCTTATTTCTATTGGAACACTTCGTTATTAGAGGGGGGTGTGAGTCATTGGGGATGGAGCCAGAACTCGTTGGTGACGGTGAACAAGGAGAACAAGACTTTCCGTTATACGCCTGAGTTTTATGTGCTGAAGCATGCCAGTAGGTATGTGTTGCCGGGTGCTAAGGTGCTCGATTTGGCTGGTACTTACGACGATGTGCTTGCCTTCGTCAATGCTGACGGTAGCATGGTGGTGCTTTTGGGTAACCAGACTGACGCGTCCTTGAAGGTGACATTGCAGCTTCAGGAGCAGCTCTGTACGGTTGAACTGGCACCGAATACCATCAATACTTTGGTGATCAACGAATGATTTATATTAACGATCATATATTTGACTTCGATTTGCAAACAGCGCTCAGTCAGTTGTCTAACCAGCGTCGTGAGCAAGCCTTACGCTTCAAGCACGAGTTGGGACAACGCACCTGTACTGCTGCTTACCTCTTGTTGTGCAAGGGGTTGCATGCGGAATATGGCATCATCGACAAGCCTGTGTTCGCTTATGGGGAGCATGGCAAGCCTTTCCTAAAGGATTATCCTCATATTCATTTTAACATGAGTCATTGTCGGGAGGCAGCTATCTGTATTCTTGCCGACCGTCCTGTGGGAGTGGATATTGAGTCCATCCGAGAGTTCAAATCGTCGTTGGTGGATTATACCATGAATCTTGACGAGATTAGTCAGATCAATAATGCCGACCGTCCGGATTTGGAGTTTATCAAGCTCTGGACACAAAAGGAAGCAGTGATGAAACTTACGGGTGCTGGCATTAACAATAATATGAAGGATGTATTGCTCAACCCTCCTGCTTCGCTCACTACTATCATTGGTCCTGAGGGAAGATATGTTTATAGTTACACTTTTAGTTGATAAAGAAAAATTAATAATTATCCACTATCCACTAAAATCTTCATTCTAAATTATTTTGTTTAGTGTCTCATAAATTTCTTCTTCCGACTGGTAAGGATGAATAATGAAATAAGGATTACCCGTGAGCATGGCAGAAAGCTGTGTTTTAGAGCGGTCATAGAAAATATGACAAGGCTTGCTCAAATGCTCGGCAGAAGCCAACTCATATCCTACTCCTAATGACGGACAAGAGCACTCAGCAATCACTATATCACTCTCACGAAGCCAGGCCATATCCTGATCATAAATCATAGCATCTCTGCTACGACCTTGCTCGGTCAGCAACAGTTTCCCACTACCCACATGCTCCGTCAGTACAACATTTGAGCGTTGCATATATTCAATGACTCTGCGATAAAGGTCGGCATCCACACGCCCACCACGAATAGATCCGGCAAAATAAATCTTTTTCATGTCAATTATGAATTATTCAATGGCTACGAAGTTACACATTATTCATTGAAAAGCAAAATTTATGACACTGGATAACATACTTCACAAAAAAAGCGTAACTTTGCACCCGATCAATACAAAAGCAAGCCATGAGTGAAACTCAAAAAGGATTTATACAACTGCATCTGAGTGTGTTGTTGGCAGGCTTTACCGGACTTTTCGGTCGCCTTATTACGCTCAACGAAGTGGATATCGTGTGGTATCGCATGCTTTTTACCAGTTGCATCCTGTTGGTGTTTACCGGATTGCCTAGAATAGGTTGGCGCAAATTCTTCCAGCTCTGTGGTTGTGGAGCTCTGCTAGGAGTGCATTGGATTCTTTTCTATGGCTCTATTAAGGCATCAAATGTTTCTATCGGTGTTATTTGTTTTTCGTCGATTGGCTTCTTCACGGCTCTCTTTGAACCGCTTATTTTCAAGCGGAAAATATCGTGGGTGGAACTGCTTTTCTCACTTATTACCTTAGCCGGTATATTGTGTATTTTCTCGTTTGATGCAAAATACCGTTATGGCATCATGATTGGTATTGTCTCATCTGCCGTTTGTGCACTTTATGCCATTTGCAACAAGAAGGCCAGTGTGGGTATTCGTAGTCGGGACGTTCTTTTGTATCAAATGTCGGGTGGCCTTGTGATTGTAAGCATGGTTATTCCCATTTATTTGTATTTCTTCCCGAGCAACCAATCGGTGATGGTGATTCCAGAAGGATCTAATTTATGGTTTATGCTCTGTCATGCTTTGTTCTGCACGGTGGGTATGTATTTGTTGCAGATTCAGGCTTTGAAGCGGCTCTCTGCATTCACGGTAAACCTTACTTACAACTTGGAGCCTTGCTATACCATCATCTTGGCTTTTCTTATTTTCGGTGAAGGTCGGGAGATTAATTTCTCTTTTTATTTGGGAATAGCGTTGATTTTACTCAGCGTTTTGCTCCAGTCATGGCGTTCTTGGAAATAGAACGAAGAAACTAAGAATTATAAATAAATTCTTCATTCCTCATTCTTCATTGACTCTGTCTTCACTGTTTCAGAAAGATGTTTTATTGCTTTTCCGTATGTCACTATGAATAATGAGTAAAAATAAACAATGTAGTTCTGTAGTTGAACTCAAAGAAAACGACAAAGAAAAAGGCTGCTCACTGAGCAGCCTTCATTCTTCTTTTTTAATTAGCATTCGCTGATTAAATTTTTTATTCCTGATTCTTCATCTCTCAGATTTCCACAGTCGTTTGCAACGGCAAGTTATCAGAAGAACCACCCACATAGATTACAGCCTTGCCATTCTCAACATTCCAAGCATGTTGGAACTCATTCCAATGACGCAACTGCTCCTTAGGAATACTAATCGTAACCTTAGTAGTCTCACCAGCC
>JAIKZS010000063.1 GCA_024682035.1 Bacteroidaceae bacterium | reverse complement strand
CCCATTATTTCCTCATAAGCAGAAGCATAGCGTTGTTGATTATTGGGGTCAATTGTACTCCCACTGATATAAAGCTCTTTGGCTTCTTCATATCTGTTGAGATGACCCAAGCAGCTGATGCGACGTGCTACTGTTGCAGGCCACGCTTCGTTATCAGTTGGTAACGTTTCAATAGCGCGTGCTAAATGATCATTAGCAGCAGTATAATCTTCCAATGACATTTCACGGTTACCTAAAGTTAGCATCATGTTAGCATATTCTTCAAGCGTTTCTTCATCAGTGGGGTTAAGATTGTAAAGCTCTTCGATGATTTTGATTGCTTCTTTCTCATTCTCTTTACGTTTTTCTAAAGAATACTGTTTGAATAGCCATGCTGGTGTTCGACCTTCTAGGGTAATGGCTTCATTTATATAATGTTGGGCATCGTCAAAATAGCCTCTGGTTAGTGACGTATTAATTAAGTAGGTGAGAGCATCAGGATTATGCGTTTCATCGTATAATCTTGCATGAATCTCATATGGATCTCGTAAGCGAGAATCAGCTGCCAACTCTTCAAGCATATATTGGTATAATATACTATTGGGAGCTTTCTCACGAGCTACTCCCAATGCTTGTGTCATTAAGCCCTGGCTTGACATGAGACCTGTTAACTTATTGAGCAGCTCAATGTTGTTGGGAAACTCTTTCAATGCTCGGTTCACCGCTCCTATAGCATGATCGTATTCTCCTTTACGTTCGTATATGTTGGCCAATTGGAAATAATATTCAAGGTTGGTAGGATCAAGTTCCAGCCATTGTTCTAGATTTAAGATAGCATCATCAAGGCTGTTTTTTTGCAATACTGCGTTTGAGTTCAGCCTTCGTCGATTTCGTAAATCGCTGTTAATAATGGTGTCATTTGGATAGATTCGAGAAAGGCGTTCCAATATGGCATCAGCTTCAGAATCGTTGTTTAATTTACGATACAGACCAATTTTCCTACGCCATAGATCGCGGTCGTATGGTTGGAATTCAAGCAACTCATTAATATAGCAGATAGCACTTGTGTAATGGCCAGTTTCATCCTCTATGTCGAGTAATAATCTCTTTGCTCTATATAGTTCATCGTTTATCTGGACTGCTTTTATGAGGTTGTAGCGCGCGTCATTCATCCTACCCGTCATATAATAAAAATACCCATTTAAGTAAAGCAGCTCGGAATCATCAGGATAATCTACTAAACCTTCATCAATTTCTCTCTTTGCTTCATTCCATCCATTTGCTTGAATGTATGCTTCTGCCCTGTCGATATAATAACTTGGAAGGTGATCTTGGGCAAAGATTACATTAAATATGGAGCAATGGATATTGATTGTCAAAATAATCAATACAATTCGAATAATATGTAATTTATTGTTTATCATTTTCAATACTCAAAGATTCTCAATATTTAATTCTTTTTTTTCACGCCCTTACGTTGGATAGGAGTCCAAACAGCTGTAGTATTTCTTATAAACTGCCAATAGCCAAAGTTAGAGCAATATGACATGAATGGATGATATACAAATGGTTCAATGATAGAAGCAAACAATAAGGTTAGGTATGCCTTGGACTTGTTTTCCCAATTTACTGCCTCTGATACAATATCAAACAAAATAACAATCAAAGTTAGCATGACTGAGAAAAGGTATATCATAAAAAAAATGATAGCAGCTGTTTCCCAATTTACACCACCTCTTAAAGTTAGCCAAATCATGAACAGGAAACCAGATCCTTCTAATATAGGTGCTAAAAACTCAAATAAAAAAAGATAAGGTAATGTAAAAGTTCCGATGACACCATAATGCGGATTGGCAAACAATTTGCGATGGTGAGAAATGATTTCAAATAGGCCTCGCGCCCAACGAATACGCTGCCTGTATAGTTGCTTTGGGGTATTAGGACCTTCTGTCCAACAGCATACTTTAGGTACCTGAGCCACGCGGAAAGGATGACCACTGTTACTCATATAAGTTACCATGCGTAGCAACATATCCACATCTTCTGCCATACTGGTTTGGTCATAGCCGCCTGACTTGACAACAACATCCGTGTCGAATAAGCCAAAACCACCTGAAATGTTGGGCAAAGCGTTGAAATTTGACCAACCTAACTTTCCGATAAGGAAAGAACGTAAGTATTCAAGTTGTTGGAACATGGGAATGAATCGAGTGGGTACTCTTGCTTCTGATACGCGACCTTTGTCCACAGTACAGTTATTACTCATAAGCATGGTGGCACTTACACCAATCATTGGGTCGTGGCTATTGATAACTAGCCACATCATTCTATATAAGGCCATAGGCTCAATTATACAGTCAACGTCTGTACAAACAAAATACTTGTTTGAACAAACGTTGATACCCGCATTGGAACCGTCGGCTTTTCTACCACCATGTTCTTTATCAACAACAACCAATTTGCTGTAACGTGAATCAGTAGATTTCAATACGCGTTTAATAGGCTTACAGGGTACCTTTGTTGTTACGTCGTATGGCACTTCAACAAGTCGGTACTCATTAATGAGCAGTTCCATCGTACGGTCAGTACTTGCATCATTCACAATGATTATTTCAAAGTTAGGATAGTCAATGTGCATCAACGAGTTGACATTATCAATAATGGTCACTTCTTCATTGAAAGCTGGTGCTATAATAGATACACCTGGTGTTAGTGGAGAAGACTTCAGTAGGAATTTAATAGTCTCATCATCTGGTAGATCTACTTTTAGCTTAGCCTGAGCCCGAAAACTTTGAAATACTAAGAATAAATAGCTAAATAGTATTGCCAGTGAGTAGCAGAAAACCAATATTGCGAATATGTTATAAAGGGTTACCCACATAATATTCTATTCAATCATTATACGTAAAAAGACGTTTCAATGGTCTGGTGGTAAATCTGCAATTCGTCAAGTGGAATTTTCTGAAGCGTAATGGGATTGTGGAAAAACGCAAAGAATCTCTTGTCTTTCTCATTAGCTCGCTTCTCTAATTCCTTTAGTTCCATCCTGCCTTCCCTACCATAGTTGTACAAACATCGCAGCGCTTCAAAGCGTACATGTGGATTTCGGGAATTCTCGTATGAATAGACAAATGCTTTTGACATCTTACCAGAGCGAAGACGAGCAATAGCATGCATAATTGCTACTTTTGTATCATCAGATTGTAAAGAGTAGGCATTGGCCATGATGTCCTCGCTTTCTTTGTATTGTAGATAGCCCCAAGTGCGGCATATTTCTTCAACCAGTTTCTTGTGGTGGGTAGCATCAAACATAGGTCTCAGTTGTGAGCAAAACTCTTTTTGTTCAAAACGGCGCATCATTCTCACTAGCATGCATTTTATTTCTGGACTTTCGAAACGAGTGGTCCATAAAGCCAAATTCGGTAATCGCATGCCATTCTTTTTTCGTCGTTGTAACTCGTAACCTATTGTGATCTCGTCAAAAATGCAATTGTTCTTTTCGTAAAAATCACTTTCAAAAACCTCTAAGTCGTTTTCCGAACCACCTCTAACACTTGAATACATAGCCAATCTACGTATGCGTTTTCTTTTATTCTCTAAAAGCTTATTAATAACCCATGGACTAATATAAAGTTTAAAAGTACGAAGCATGTTGATGGCACTAACTTTATTCCATGCATTTCCGTAGTTTACATTATCCTCCAAGAATTTTTGAATGGCAAAAATATCTAGTATTTGATTGAGGTTGTTGTTTCGGCCTTCTCGCATTTGGTCATGAATGATTATATCATATATCATTCGGCAAAACACTTGTTTTTCTAAAGTCGTATTAAGTAACTTTTTGTTAGCGATTTCATTTTTTTCTATTCCCATAATAGATAAAATTTCGCTTTTTGAAAGATCATCACTAATATCACTATCCCACAAAATACGTTCTATTGGTTTCTTGTATTGTTCAAAAACATTTTTTTTTGTGGTTTCATTCCGTCTCTTTTTTGCAATTCGCCTGCCGATTTCAATGATGATAATGATGCTAAGTATCAGCCATATAGATGTTAATAAAGCCGAGATTCTAACACCTGTGGGGTAATCGCGGAAAATGTTGTAAAAGTATAGCAAATAATAACTGCCGTATGCCCATATTAATTTTAAAAAATATGTTAGTACCGATATAGAATCCATTCACTTACTTTTTAGTTTATTCTTAAAAATGCAAAGATATTAATCTTTTTTTACAAAAAAAACTAATAACCTTTTTTTATTTATTTTACTTATAATATTTAGGCAAGAAAGATAAAAATTGACAGCATATGTATCAAATTTCGAATATAATGATTACCTTTGCATCGATTATATCTAGATGTAAAATATGATTGGAGTTATTCTTGCCGCAGGAATGGCGAAACGATTACGCCCACTTACAGATGAGCGTCCAAAGTGTTTGTTAAAAGTAGGTCAACGAACACTTTTGCAACGTACGGTTGATTCTGTTATTAAAGCAGGTATTGATGAACTTGTTGTTGTCACGGGTTACAGGAATAATATGATCATTGATTTCTTGAAATCTAACTATCCTTCACTAACTGTACATTTTATAGATAATCCTGATTATGCACATAATAATAATATCTTTTCTTTATGGTTGACTCGGCCATATACTGAAGGAAAAGACTTTTTGTTACTTGATAGTGATATTTTATTTGATCCTGCAATTATTTCTTCTATTCTTCATCAAGATGGAAGTGTCTTGGCTTTAAATAGACATGATCTAGGTGAAGAAGAAATAAAAGTAATTGTGGATTCGAAGGATTACGTAAAGGAAATTAGTAAGGTTTGTAGTGTTGAGAAGGCCATAGGCGAAAGTGTAGGTATTGAAAAGATGACAGCCGATTATAGTAAAGCTTTATTCAAGGAATTACAGCAAATGATAGAAGGTGAAAAGCTGATTGATGTGTTTTATGAAAAAGCTTTTGAACGTTTGATTCCCCAAGGATATACCTTTAGAATTGTGGATACTACTGATTTCTTTTCAATAGAACTAGATACTGTAGAGGATTTCGAAAATGCTAAAAAGCTGATACCAGCTAATCTATATTGAATAAATTTTTTTTTGAAATGAATTTTTTAGATAGAAACGAATTTAATTTCGAACCAAGTCAGCAAGTGATAGATGCGATCAAGAATTTTGACCCCAAGACTCTATGCTTTTATACCAGAATATATGATGAAGGTAAGAAAAGTGTAATTTCAGTTCGGTTGAGTGAAATATACAATGTGCCTGAAGAACAAATATTGTTAGGTTATGGCGGCGAAGATATTTTGAAGAATGTTATTCATTATTTCTTGATGGTAGGCAATAATAAAACTATCTTGATCCCAGAGTTTTCATGGTGGTATTATAATCGTGTTGCAGGTGAATGTGGCGGAGATTTTGTAATGTATCCATTACATGAAACAGAAGATACTTTTGCTTATGATGTTACAGAGGTTATTGAATATACTAACCGTGTACATCCTCGCATGCTGTTGTTGGCTTCACCTAACAATCCTACAGGTAATGGTTTAACCCCAGATGAAATAGGCCGTATCATGGAAAGCATTCCAGCTGATACAATGGTGCTAATTGATGAGGCTTATGCTAGTTTTATTTCTACTGATACACAATATATAGCACCTTTGATAAACAAATATGATAACCTGATTATTTCGAGAACGCTCTCGAAATTTTATGGGTTACCGGGATTGCGTGTAGGTTTCGGGTTTATTGGCAAAGGACATGATCAGTTTATCAGTTATGTTAACAAATATTTAGGTTATAATAGATTTTCAGAGGCAGTAGCTCTCGCCGCACTGAGCAGTGATGATCATTATCGTAAGGTGGCTGATGATATGGAATGGGGCCGGCAGTTATACAAGCAAGAATTAGATCATTTGCCAGGTTTCAAAGTATATAAATCTGTGGCTAATTTTATTCTTATTAAGTATCCTTTAGAAATAAAAGATGACCTTAAAAATGCACTCGCTATACAAGATTACAAGATTAAGTTTATGGCAGATAAAGGGTTGGAATCTTGTCTGCGTATTACTTTAGGACGGAAGGAACAAACTAAAATGGTGTGTGATACAATCAAGAAAGTGTTCCTTAATAGAAGCAACAAATGACAGAAAATAAAGTAGATAAAGAAGGCTATTTAGCTTCTCTTAAATCAGCAGAGACAGAGGATTGGCTCGATTTACATGTGGTTCGTCCTTTCTGTTATCATTTGGCCCGTTTCCTTGCAAAATTTGGTATACATCCCAATACTGTTACCATCTGGTCAATTATTATTGGCGCTGGTAGTTGTGTTTTTTTTGCTCATGGTAGTTTTTACTATGAAGGTCAATGGGGATTTCTTTTTAATATAGTAGCTATATTCTTGCTTTGTTGGGCCGATATTTTTGATTGTACCGATGGACAGCTGGCTCGTTTAACTGGACAGAAGAGTCGCTTGGGACGAATTCTTGATGGAGCAGCTGGTTTTGTGTGGTTCATTTTTATATATGGAGCAATAGTTTATCGTTTTTATCTACACCATGGTTTAGAATTTGGGTGGCTGGGTATTGAGGATACTCAAGAGAACTCTTTTATTGCTACGGGAGTTGTGGTGGTATTAGGCTTTATATCTGGTTTTTTGTGTATGGGTGGACAAACACGATTGGCCGATTACTATATTCAAGTACATTTGTTTTTCCTGAAAGGTAAAAAAGGAAGTGAACTCGACAACTCAATCAAACAAAAAGAAATATATGATCAAACCCCATGGAAAGGAAATCTTGTATGGAAAGCCTTTTTAAATTCGTATGTTGATTATACTCGAAAGCAGGAAAATGTAACGCCTCAGTTTCAGCGAATGATGCGAATAGTGAAAGAAAAATATGGAGACGTAGCTCAAATGCCTTCTGCACTCCGGCAGGAATTTCATGACCAATCATTATCTTTGATGAAATGGAATGGTTTGCTGACATTCAATTTTCGATCTTCTATCTTTTTTCTAACTTGTTTGCTGGATGTTCCTGTTATGAATTTCATTTTTGAAATTATAGCTATGTCTTTACTTGCTTGGTATATTAATTATCGGCATGAGTCATTTAGTCAAAAAATAGCGAAGAAACTTTAACTCTTATGAAGTGGACGAGGAATAAATTGAATAATCTGTTCTTTATCATTGGCGTGGCTGCTGTGGTAGTGATGATGCTGACGTTTGACGTTAGTTTCATTGAATTATGGGAGCATGTGACTAGGGCGGGATATTGGTTAATTCCTATTGTTGGTATCTGGATATTTGTATATGGATTAAACGCTTTTGCGTGGCGTTGCATAATACGAAGCAATAAACATGAAGATGAAAAAGTTGGGTTTTGGCGTATCTATCAACTAACGATTGTTGGTTATGCCTTGAATTATGCGACACCTGTAGGAGGCTTGGGGGGCGAGCCTTATCGTATGATGGAACTTTCTAAACACATCAATAAAGAGAGTGCAACATCTTCAGTCATTTTATATGCGATGATGCATTTCTTAGCTCATTTCTTTCTGTGGTTTTCATCCATCTTTATTTATTTAGCCCTTGTTGCAGTAGGTGATTTACCATATTCTTTGCCAATAGGTATAGTGCTTGGCTCAATTGCTGTATTTTGTATGATTGCTTTTTATGTGTTAGGTAAAGGCTATCAGAAAGGGCTGGTGGTAAAGCTGATAAGGTGGATTGGAAAAGTACCAGGGTTGAAAAAATGGAGTAGTCGTTCCCTTGAGAAAAATGGTGAGTTGCTTCACAATATTGATGCTCAGATTATTTCTTTACACCATCGTGACAAGAGAGCTTTTTATACCAGCTTGGCATTGGAATATCTTTCTCGAATTGTTCAAAGTTTGGAGATTTTCTTTATGCTGCTGCTTTTTGGTGTTGATTGTGGTGGCGGTTTCTCTGGTTTGACACTAACTTTCCTTCACTCTATCTTGATTCTTTCTTTTACAACACTTTTTGCTAACATGATTGGTTTCCTTCCTATGCAACTTGGTGTTCAAGAGGGAGGCTTTGTAATTTCAATTGCTGCTTTAGGATTATCTGCTGCTCTGGGAATTTTTGTTAGTATAATCTGCAGAGTTCGCGAGATCATCTGGATATTAATCGGTTTGCTCTTGATGAGAATTGAAAAATGATAGTTTGTACTTCTCCCTATATTAATATGGAGTAAAATTTTTTCAAAAAAACTTCTCAAAATATTTGGTTGGTGTCAAAAAAGTGTCTACCTTTGCATCCGCTTTCCGGTTAGGAGAGCGTTTCAGAAACGATCTATGACAGAATGATGGACAGAGGACAGGCAGCGTCCGGATGTGT
>JAIKZS010000174.1 GCA_024682035.1 Bacteroidaceae bacterium | reverse complement strand
CTTACAAAAATAGTAAATGCTTTCTACCAACAAAAATGTGCAATGGTAATTGGTACGTACCGAATGACCGATTTCGACCTCAACACTTTACCTCCTGGCATTATTGACCATCGGGAATGGACGCCTGAAAATGGACGGAATAACGCTTTGCGCATCAATGGTTTGGGAGCGCCAAGGGCTTTTTATACCCCTGTAATCAGACAAATTGGTTTCCCCAATGTGAGTTATGGCGAAGACTATGCCGTAGGATTAGCCATCAGTCGGAACTACCAGATAGGTCGTATATATGATGTGGTGTATCTGTGCAGGCGATGGAGTGGAAACTCAGATGCCGCCTTAAATGCGGTTCAGGTGAATGCCAACAATTTATACAAAGATCGTGTTCGTACCTGGGAACTACAGGCCAGGAAACAATTGATAGCAGAATATGGGAAATGATAATCAACATATCCTTACAAAGACGTTGATGGTGAACCAGATGGCGTTTCATGTGCAATTCAATGCTGCTCGCATACGATCGTCGGCTGCCAAGACCGATGCTGCCAGTATAGCGCAACGGCCTTGTTTCTTGTGTAAGGAAAACAGACCTCCTGAGCAAAAGAGCATCGACTGGAATGGGCAGTATGAGATTTTAGAGAACCCCTTCCCTATTTTTCCACAACATCTGACCATACCTACCTACGAGCATACGCCTCAACAATTGCAAGGGAGATATGCCGACATGCTGAAATTGGCAGTAGAAATGCCCGAATTCACCCTGTTCTATAACGGTCCACACTGTGGAGCTTCGGCACCCGATCATATGCATTTCCAGGCTGGCAGCCGGCATTTTATGCCTATCGAACAACAATGGCAAGAAAGAATAGGAGAACACCTGGCTGTAGAAGGAAAAGCGCGTTTACACATCATGGCTAACGACCCTCGCAACACCTTGGTATTGATAGCAGATGAGGCCAAAGATGCTGTAACTTTATTTGAAAGGATATTAAAAGCCTTATCAAAACCCATGGTGAATGTGCTATGCTACTATGAAAACAACCAATGGTTTACATTCATCTTTCCTCGAACCAAACATCGCCCCAGTTGCTATTTTGCAGAAGGTAGCGAACAAATGATAATCAGTCCGGCCTCCGTAGATTTAGGAGGTGTTTTCATAACGGTCAGACAAGAGGACTTTGAAAGAATAGACAATAAATGCTTAGAAAACATATTGAGAGAAGTATGCTGGCAAGAATCTACAATTAACACTTTTAAAAACAACAACTATGCAAGAACCTGATATACAAGTAGGTTTATTAACTTGTAAAGAGATTTCATTTACATTACATGGCATTTATCATGTAGTGGCGCCTAAAGGAAATCCAACTTCCACGAAAAGCATCGTTGAAGGAGAGCAACGAGTATCTTTGGAGGATGGTAAGATTTTGTGGAATGAAAAACTTTTCAGTGAATTGTTGTTCTTCCCTACTGATGATCCAGAGAAAAACCAATTTGAGTTGAAGAACGTGATGATAGGTAAACAATTTCACTGGCAACAACATGAAGACCAACGATTTCAAGGGGCTTTGCGCCTTATCATTGAAGAGGAAGGAATTACTGCCATCAACCTGATAAACACGGAAAAATACTTAACAAGTGTAATATCGAGTGAGATGAGCGCTACTGCTTCGCTGGAATTGTTGAAAGCTCATGCCGTGATTTCCCGCAGTTGGCTGTTAGCCCAACTTACCAGTCAGAAGAATGACAACCAGCGATGTGGTTGGATCACCGAAGAGGAAGTAGTGAGATGGTACAATCGTTCGGCGCATCAGCATTTCGATGTATGTGCCGATGACCATTGTCAGCGTTACCAAGGAGTAACCAAAGTAACTACTGAAATAGCTAAAAGGGCTGTAAAAGAAACACGTGGAGAAATCCTTATCTATAACGGTGAGATTTGTGATACGCGTTTTTCAAAATGCTGTGGAGGTACGACTGAAGAGTTTAGTACCTGCTGGGAAGATAAAAACTATCCTTATCTTACCAGCGTGAAGGATCCTTTCTGCGGAATGGCCAACCAGCAAATTTTGAATCAGGTAATGATGAACTATGACCAGCAGACTACCAATTTCTACCGTTGGACAGTTACTTACACCCAACAAGAATTGCATGATTTGATTAGCACCAATACCGGTATAGAGTTGGGTGAAATCTTAGATTTGGTAGCTTTGGCCCGAGGGAAAAGTGGACGCATCTATCGCCTGAAAATAGTTGGAAGTCAACGAAACTTAATCATTGGCAAAGAGCTGGAGATTCGCAAAACATTGTCAAAGTCACATCTTTTCAGTTCGGCTTTTACCATAGAAAAGCAAGGAGATGGCATCGTTCCTGAACAATTCATATTGCATGGCGCAGGATGGGGGCATGGTGTAGGACTTTGCCAGATTGGAGCAGCTGTGATGGGCGAACAAGGCTATAAATACAAAGACATTTTGCTTTATTATTATAAGGGAGCAAAAGTAGAAAGGATGTACTAATTTATTTAATAGCAAATAGTTAAAGCCATGAAGAATACTGGTCAACATAAAAAAGGATGGTCGTGGATTCCCACTTTATACTTAGCCGAAGGGCTCCCTTACGTGGCAGTAATGACCATCTCCGTTATCATGTATAAAAAATTGGGCATCTCCAATACCGATATTGCCCTCTATACATCATGGCTCTATCTTCCTTGGGTAATCAAACCCTTTTGGAGTCCTTTTGTAGATTTATTCAAAACCAAAAGATGGTGGATCATTGCCATGCAGTTACTCATGGGTGCCGGCTTTGCTGGCGTAGCTTTTACATTGCCTATCAGCTCATTCTTCGCCTGGTCGTTGGCTATGTTTTGGTTGGTAGCCTTCAGCTCTGCCACACACGATATCGCAGCCGATGGTTTTTACATGCTGGCATTGGATGAAGACAGTCAGGCTTTCTTTGTGGGTATCAGAAGCACATTCTACAGGATAGCCACCATTGCCGGACAAGGATTGCTGGTGATCCTTGCAGGAGAATTAGAGAAGCAAATGGCTATAAATATGGCATGGAGCATAACATTCTATGTGATGGCTGCTTTGTTCCTTGGTTTTTACATTTACCATCGTTTCATGCTGCCTTGCCCCTTGTCCGATAAGCCCTCTGCAAACATTCATATCAAGAATATCGTACAAGAGTTCTTTGGTACTTTCGCCTCTTTCTTTAAGAAAAAGTATGCTTGGCTGGCGATTCTTTTCATGCTGTTCTATCGATTACCAGAAGCGCAATTAGTGAAAATCATCAATCCGTTTCTACTCGACCCCATTGAACAAGGAGGTCTTGGACTCACCACCTCTGAGGTAGGTTTTGTATATGGTACCATTGGCATCATTGGACTTACCATTGGAGGTATCATTGGTGGCATCTGTGCTTCAAAAGGAGGATTGAAACGTTGGTTATGGCCCATGGCCCTCAGTCTGGTATTGCCCAACCTTGTATATGTGCTACTCAGCATTTATCAACCCCAAAGCATCTTCCTGATCTCAATATGTGTTTTCATCGAACAATTTGGCTACGGCTTTGGCTTCACGGCCTATATGCTTTACCTTATACATTATTCTAAAGGATCACAGGCTACCGCACACTATGCCATCTGTACGGCCTTTATGGCCCTGGGCATGATGCTTCCTGGAATGGCAGCTGGCTGGCTACAAGAACTTTTGGGCTATGTTGGTTTCTTTGCCTGGGTTATGGCGTGTTGCTTTGCCACCCTCATAGTTTGCGCTTTGATTAAAAAATATGACCTTTAACTCCCTGATAATATGATACTAATAGCAGACAGCGGATCAACCAAAACCGATTGGTGCCTACTGGACCGAAAAGGACAACGAAAAAACATCTCTACTAAAGGGATGAATCCATACCAACAAAATGAAGAAGAACTGAACAACGAGGTGGCAACAGCACTTATACCTCAGTTGCCAACCACAGAGTTAGATGAGGTGTATTTTTATGGCGCAGGTTGCATATACGACAAAGTTGCCCTGATGCAACGGGTTTTGAATAATCATTTGCACATTTCAAAAACCTGCGAGGTAAACACCGATATGCTGGCGGTAGCCCGTGGGCTATGCGGACGAGAACCAGGCATTGCCTGCATCTTAGGTACAGGTTCTAATTCTTGTTTCTACGATGGAAAGGCAATTACCAAAAACGTGTCGGCTCTGGGTTATATATTGGGGGATGAAGGCAGTGGCGCCGTGTTGGGTAAACTCTTCTTGGGTGATCTTTACAAAAATCAATTGGGAGAGGCGATAAAAAGAGAGTTTGAAGAAACTTTTCAATTAAATGTTAGTCAGGTGATTGACCGAGTATATCGCAAGCCAACTCCCAACCGTTTCCTCGCCAGTTTTGCACCCTTTATCCGCCAACATCTCGACAATGAAAAGATATATAATATGGTTTTATCGAGCTTCTCGGCTTTCATTTGTCGCAATTTGCTACAATATGATAGTCAAAACTATCCTGCTCATTTTTGCGGGTCAGTAGCATGGCATTTCCAGGAAGTCTTACAAAAAGCGGCCTCTATTCATGCTGTACTCATCGGTAACATCATGAAAAGCCCGTTGGAAGGTTTGGTAAAGTATCATCAATAACCTTGACATTTTAGTCAACAATCATTATATTTGCAAAAGAAAAAAACTAGCATATGAAAAAATCATTTTTAGTATGGATATTATTGATGCTCAGCACACTGGGTGGTTTATCCCAGACTAAGCACAGCGCAATGATAGATGGTGGAGGCTCAGGCCCCTATAAGGCTATCATGACAGACGATGCAGGATTGCCAGGCTTTACAATATACAGACCTGCCGACATTCAATCGGCCAGTAAAATAGAGGGCGCATTACCCATCGTATTGTTTGGTAACGGAGGATGCTATCGTAGTTCACAACCTTATGCCAAGTTCCTAACAGAAATTGCATCGCACGGCTATGTATTGATGGCTGTAGGTAAATGGAGCGAAGAGAAAGATCCTGATGAAGCTAAGATTTGGGAAATTGACGACAAACAATCCAGTCTGAAGACGGGCGATGCCAAATCGCTGGTAAATACAGCCTTGAACTGGTTAGAAAAAGAAAACCAGCGAACAGGAAGTGAATTTTACCAAACGATAGATGCAAACAACGTGGCTGCTATGGGGTATTCTTGCGGTGGCATACAAGCTTTGGTCATTGGAACCTTGGGTGACCAGCGTATTAAAACTGTGGTAGGCATGAACACTGGGGCTTTTCAGCCTGGTAGTATGCTTGACGGCATGATTACGAAAACTGATTTGCAAAAACTCACCACTCCTATTATATATATGTTAGGTGGTGAAAAAGACGATGCCGCTCCAAACGGTAGGGACGACTTTAAACAAATAAACCACGTGCCTGTTGTATTGGCTACTTATCCCAGCGTTGGTCATACCTCTACTTATCATGAAAAAAATGGTGGAGCTTTCGGACAAATGGCGAGAACATGGCTGGATTATCAGTTGAAAGGCCAGCAACAATATGAGAACCTTTTCCGCTACAGCGACAAGGGTAATGATTTTGGAGGATGGGAAATTACACAAAAGGGCTTTGATAAGGCGGAAACTATCAGACTGTACGATAAACCTACAAACAGTAACGGCGTTGAAGAAATCGTGAAGACCAATGATATTGGCGAAATAATAAATTACGAGAAAGTTACTGAGCCTACCCTCACCATCAGTCTGCCAGATGCCAACAAAGCTACTGGTACGGCTGTAATAATTTGTCCGGGAGGAGCTCTTATCTCTCTATCTTGGCAAAGTGAATTCCAAGATATTGCCCGTTGGCTGAACGCCAGAGGCATTGCTGCAATTGGTCTGAAATATAGACTCAGAAAGGGATTTCCCGACATGAGCAAGGTAGATACCACCAAAGGTATGCCTCGCAGAATAAACGTTACTGAATTTGCAGCTATCAAGAACGCCAACGCTAATCCGTCGGTAATGAAAGATGGAGATCCAGAAATTGACAACGCTTTGAATGATGCCTTAGAAGCAATGAAGATAGTAAAGGCGCATGCCAAGGAATGGAACATTAATGAAAATAAAATTGGCTATATGGGCTATTCTGCAGGAGGTGGTGTTGCAGTTAATGCAACTGTTAAGGCTACGCCTGAACTGATGCCTGCTTTCCTATGCTCATTATATGGGCCGGCACTTGACGATGTGATTGTTCCAGCTAATGCCCCTAAATTATTTATTGGAGTACATGCCGATCACCCCAGCGTGGCAGCTGGATGTCTGGCCTTGTTCATGGAATGGAAGAAAGCTGGCGTAGATGCCGAACTTCATATTTATGGTGACAAGACAGGTGGATTGTTTGGAGGTATGGGACCAACTGCCGATAAGAATACGCCTAATGGTTCTTGGCAAGAAGCGTTCTACAGCTGGCTCGTAGCTAACGGATTTACAGAGTAAACTTGAAGATTTCTAATCTTTGTATATGAAAACTATTTGGACAATGATAAGGAAACAGCCTGGATTTACAATGGCTGTTAACTTCCTGATATTGATGGTAATCTACATGCTATCAAGGTGGGTGTTTTACTACATGAACATCGGCAGCTTCCATGATGTTAGCATCAACGAAATGATGATCATCTCGATGGGTGGACTTCGTTTTGACTTGAGCGCCTTGTGTTACATGAATGCCCTGTGTATTTTACTACAGTTTATACCTTGGAAAAAACGCCATACAATAATATACCAGCAAGTAGTGAAATGGTTATTTATCATCATAAATGCGCTGGGTATTGCTGTTAATGCTGCCGATATGGTGTATTTCGAATTTGGAGGCAGACGAACCACAGCTACCATCTTCTCAGAGTTTGGAGGCGAAAGTAACTTGGGAACTATTTTTTTGAATAGCATCACAGGACATTGGCAAGTGTGGTTGTTTGGCATTGTCATGATAGCTGCCTTGATACTTTTATATTACAATCCGCTGAAGAATGACCGACCTAAAGACGATTTTCCTGCCAATAAGGTGTATTATACTTGGCACACCGCTGTTTTTGCAATGGCATTACTACTGACTGTAGCTGGTGCCAGAGGTGGATTGGCATGGAAAATGCATCCACTCAGACAAGATTCGGCTGAGTTGTATTGTGAAAAGCCATTACACACGGCCATAGTGCTAAATACCCCCTTCACGCTCATCACAACAGCTCACAAATCGGGTTATAAAGATCCTCACTTTTTTGCCAAAGAAGAACTTGACAACATTTTCAATCCCTACAGAAACTTGCAACCTACAGGTGGTGAAATGAAAAAACTCAACGTGGTGGTATTCATCTTGGAGAGTTTTTCTATGGAATATACGGGCTATTTCAACAAAGACAAAGATGGAGGCAACTATCAGGGATATACACCTTTCCTTGATTCGC
>JAIKZS010000172.1 GCA_024682035.1 Bacteroidaceae bacterium | reverse complement strand
GATTTCCAAGGATGTTGCCCTTGATCAAGCTTTCGACTATGTGGACTCTGTGACAAAACGAGATATACAACGCGTGGATAAGGTAAAAAGAAGTCCTGAACGTGCAAGGTTGCTCCTTCGTTCGTATGCAAGGAATATCTCTCAGCATGTTTCATATGCCACTATTCGTAAAGACATGCTTGCCAACGATGCCAGCACACTGGATGAAGATACTGTAGCAGACTACATCAAGGCTCTGAAGAAACTGTTTGTAATTGAAGATCTCGCAGCATGGAATCCAAACCTGCGAAGCAAAGCAGCCATCAGGACAAGCGACACACGCCATTTCGTGGATCCGAGTATTGGGACAGCCGCATTGGGACTTGGTCCAAAAGACCTGATTAACGACTTAGATACGTTTGGACTTTTCTTTGAGGACATGGCCGTGCGAGACCTGCGTGTGTATGCAGAAGCCTTGGATGGCCAACTTTATCATTACAGAGACGGCAATGGTCTTGAATGTGACACAGTTCTTCATCGTCGTAATGGCAGCTACGCTCTGCTTGAGGTGAAACTGGGAGGAGAAGGTCATATTAATGCTGGTGCAGCTAGCATGATAGAACTTGCCGGGAATATAGATACTGATAAAATGCCAGCACCATCATTTATGGCGGTTATCATCGGGGTTGGACAGTATGCCTATCAAAGACAAGATGGAGTATATGTCATCCCCATAGGCTGCTTAAAGGATTAAAGCATTCCAAATAATGCAAGTCCAAGAATGGTTAATAGAACGTGAACGGCTGCTTGGGCGCATCATGCCACGAGGCATATAGTTTGGACATGTTATGATGTAAATTGTTGAGATGGTGGTCTGAGAAGATCGCCATTTTTATTTTATATTGCAATCCATGCCATCCGAATTATGTTCTATAACACTTAGATATATTTTGAGTTTGCATGAATAAGCTATACCTTTGTCAAAAACAAAGGCTCCAACAATCGCCTGCCGAAAATTAAGGCAACAAGCGTCTTTAATGGGGTGTGCCATTATTGGCACCCCCATTATTATGCAACGAAGGACAGGTAGCAGACTAATTATATTCCAATTGAACAGAAAGTTGCAACTCCTAGGAACTGGGTAATAGCAGAGGTACCTAGAAAAGAAAGATATCATACCATGTTGATTGAGGAATTTGCAGACTAGGATGTTGACAATATGACGCAAAGTTTTGTGAAATATATCAAAGAAGTTATTTGGAAAGTAAAGTATAAAAGACGGTAAAACGACCTATGTGAAAAGTTGATAGTGGAATAATAACTGATTGCAAATATCCAATCTATTAAGATTTAATTACAAGCATTTGCTATATATGAGAAAGGTGTTTAAGTTTTTAATTGTGCTATTTGGTGTTCTGGTTAGTATTGTCACCATCTTTCTGATAGTATGCAATCAAATCGTTGTGAACAATGCCGAGGGTAAGGTCTTCAATGACCTTGACAGCATAAAACATAACAAAGTTGGCCTATTGCTTGGAACGACTCCTCAAACTCGTATTGGTGGCTGTGAGAACTATTTTTTCAAATACCGTATAGATGCTGCAGAAGCCTTGTATAAGTCAGGAAAGATAAATACCCTACTGATTAGTGGTGATGAAAACAGTTTGGATGGTGTCAATGAGGTGGCATCCATGCGTGACTCCTTGATGGCTCGTGGCGTACCAGAGTGTGACATCATGCTGGACGGCAAAGGCTTTCGCACGCTTGATTCTGTTGTTCGTGCTGTGAAGGTCTATGGCATACATAGTTTTGTTGTAATATCTCAAAAGTTTCATAATGAGAGAGCGATATACCTGGCTGAACATTTGAATCTTGATGTTGATGATATTACAGGGTACAATGCTGAAGACCCTAACTCAAAAATGGCTTTGATGACATACATGCGTGAGTATTTAGCAAGGGTTAAAGTGTTCTTGGATATTTTAATGAACAAGAAGCCATTAACTTATGAAAGGAGTGATGTATAAGATGGAACATCTTACACAAATGACAAAAAGGAACTGTTGTACCACGGATAAGATTCCGGCTCGAAGGCCGGAATGAGGAAAGAGGATGAAGCCGTGCCACCAGAACGATAGCACGGCTTCATTACAGACTCTTCTTGGGTTGTGGTAAATATTTGTCTGTCTTAGTACTTTGAAATATTCAGAATCATACACTGTTTTTATTTCACTGTTGCCTTTACTGAAGGATCTCCAGCAGGAGATTTCATGTCAGTTCCATACAACTTAGAATATTTGCCAGCAGGAAGATCAGATAGGACAAAAGCATTGCATTTACGACCTGCAACCACCTTATCAGTTACAGCAGTATTAACAGCAGTAGCAATTATACTTACCAGTGAGCCTAAGCCACCACCACCTCCATTAACACTGGTATCTACAGAAATATCACCTTCGCGTTGGTAAAGAGTTTCTCCTGTCTTTGTTGAACGAAGAATATATTCTACTTGTACATTCAAACGCCCACCTACGTTATTCCTGCGCCAGTCTTTGATGATGGTAAACATCGCAGCATCAGCACCCAGCACCTTTTGAAACATAGAAAGGTCATTTTCCAAGAACATTTCTGCATCGTATGCACTTTCTTGTTGATACATTTCCATTGTTAAATACGGAGAATATACATAATACCCCTTTTCACACAAAGGTAAGTATAAAGTAGTGTAAAAGAAGTCTTTTGCTTCTGCATGAGTAGTTTGGTTAATAGGTGGCATGATAGCAATACTTAAAGGCTTCTCTTCATACATGCCAGGATATTGTTCAGCCAATGTTTTAGAAGATTTGCATGAAGCCAATGCAATTGCAAAAAGTGCAAATAATATTATCTTTTTCATTTTTCAAGTTGATTTATGATACGTGAAATATAGGTTTCAGACTCAGGATAAAGAGATATCTCCTTTTTCAAGAAAGCAATACCTTCAGTTGTTTTCCCTGTTTTGCAAAGCAGGTATCCATACTCAGCATACATACCAGGAGGAACAACGCCACGGATTCCTTTTTGCTTGTCAGTAAGCTTTTTATACTGTTCAAGAACTTTAACTTGCAGTTCTTCTGTAGGCTCTTTATTGTATTCATAAGCCAGATCCTCATAGTCATACCATGAGTAGAGTGTTTTTGGAGAACTACATGACGTGATGGTAAGAGCCAATACTGCTATTACACCGATAAAAATTTTCTTTTTCATATTCATGGTAACATTATTTGTTTAACTTCTTGTGTAGAAACAAAGATTTTCTTTTGATAAAGTATTTTCCCGTCGTAAGTTACTTTCAGGTTCCTTGTACCAGTAGCAATTCCATATTGCGTACCTCTGCGACTTGCCTTCTTGGCCTTAACAACTTCAGCAGTAAAAGGAGCAGCATCGTCAATAGATACTTGTACCTGTTTACCACCATATTCATTCTGACCAACGAACAACAGATAAGCTGCATCGTCTTTTCCACCTTGTTGAGCAACAGGAAGATGCGCTCTACAACCAGACAATAAGAGCACTAAGCCAAATAATAATAACAAATTCTTTTTCATTTTACTTGCTCTATGATATAATTAGACATATTCTCAGCATTTATTTCCTCAGAAGAAGTAACCTCTACAAAAGAATATTCAGTTTCAGGAGTATCACCCCCAGTCATGATGACTTTTGCAGTGCCCACCTCCTTACCTGGCAGTGTGATCATGATGCCAGACTGAGGATTTTTCACCTTTTTCCCCTGCGTCTTTATGTTGAAAACCATCCCTTCATTGATGCCTTGGCTATTTCCCCCTGCAATTAGAACAGCATCATTATCATAAGAAAGGAAATAAGTCTTCCACGGACTATTCGTACATTTATTAATAATGTTCTCCACCAACTGATTGATAGCTTCTGAAATAGCTTTGTCACTAAGTGTAGCATCATAACTGGCCTGCCCACCAACCCCCATAGTAGTCTTGGTAGTCAATTCTGCAGCCCCCTTAGCTTCATCAGAATAGATGATAAGACCAGTAGAAACATCAACCAGACGAATAGCCACGGCAGCTTCAACAGTTTGAGTTTTCTGAGAAGTAAAAACGCCATTCTTGCCAGTATTCTTTCGGCCATATTCAGTTATGGATCCAATAATCATATAATCAGCACCAATTGTAGCAGAACCGCCTCCATTTTTCTGGCATTCTTCTAAAAGCGTAGACAAGTCACTACGTTCCAACAAGAGAAACTTGCCCGATGCAGCCAGTTTTGCAGAAAGAATATCAAGTGCCTGCTTTCCCATAGGATCATTCTCTTTGTCATAGAATATACCCTTGGCATACTGTGTCTCATTGGAAAATCTGCCAATGGCAACTTTCCTTTTCAGTACCATACCATCGTCGCTGACAGTATTAGTAGTCGTCTCAACAATTTCTGTTTTTCTCTGGGCCGATGCACCATAACTGATAGTAAGCATCAAAGCGAATAAAATTAGTTTTTTCATTTCTATTATTATTTATGTATTTTAAAACTGTTATTCCACAAATAAACCTATAAGAGGACATTTAGTTGTTTATTTCTGCATATCCTCTTGTGCGAATTTAAACAGTTTTTTTAAATTCTTATCACTTGTTTTGTTCTTTGAATGTCAGAAGATTACGAATTAAACCCAGTGGGTTAACAATTAACCTGACAGGTTTACTGAGCTACTTGGTTTTCCCAATTTTTATAACTTTTCCACAATAAGGACAATTAAAACTGAAGTGACCTAATTGTTCCTTTTCATGATACCCATCAACAAGCGCAGCCATTGGAACCTGGAGCACTTTTGCAAACTTAGCCAGTACAGTTATTGAAATATTCTTTCTCTCATTAACAACCTCGCTGATATATTGTGGAGTAACATTCATTATTTTGGCAAGTTCAGCATTGCTAATATCTCGTTCCTTCATTATTTTATTAATCCTAAGCATAACAGACCTCCTTTTAATTTCTGCAATCAATGGTTATCGTCCCACCGTTGTTTAAAAACACATCGTTTACTTTACTATTTCCACTATAATGACTTTTCAAGGCATTTACTATGCTTGAAAGGCTCGTAGAATCATCATACGATTTCTTCTCGACAATTATGAGTCTGCCTATGGGCGTTACTGTGTACTTGCCATCACTTGTATCTTTAGCTCTATAACCAAATGCATCGTAATGCTCATAGATAGTATCAAGCCCGTCGATGAAAAAATCGCAGGTAACAAATAAAGAATGATAGATTGCGTCAAACGCATCCCCATCTTTGCTGCATGATGTCGAGACAACAAGAGTCATTAAGAACATCATGACCAGGTAAAAATTTTTTCTTAAGGTTTTCATAGATAATTGTAATTAGTTAGAATTATAGTTCATAAGTTACTTTCCCTTTGTCATTTTCCGCTATAGAGTAGGTATTCAAATTACTAAAATCTTGCTGCCATCAACTACGTTTTCATGATTGACAATACAAAGAAAAGCACCATCTATGAAGCCATTCTTCATAGATAAAGGAAAAATAAAAAAGAGTAGATTTTTTAGATCTACTCTTCTTTAACTAAGTATGCCGTTTTAGTAACAAAATTCTACCTTGTACATCCCTCACCACACTATGCACTTACCGAAATAACATGATGAATTTGTTTGACAAATTCTTTTAGTTTGATGAAATGATTGCCAAAGGTAAATCGCCAGTTCAGAGATTTGAGGGGATATTCCATGAAGTTGCTGGTATCAATGTCGCCGTTGATGCTTACATAATCAAGGATATTCTTCAGGTAGAGTTCCTGATCAGCGGTTAGGTGGTTGTCATCGACGAAGTGCTGGTATATCTGCAGTGCCTTCTTGCGG
>JAIKZS010000165.1 GCA_024682035.1 Bacteroidaceae bacterium | reverse complement strand
TGATTAATCTGAATCTTTTCTACTTAAAAAGTAATAAAAAGGCAAAAGAAATGGGTACTCTTGTCATTATATAACAATTATTTTCTTACCTATGCTGTATATAAATAAACAACTTACTAAGTTATGATGGCTACTATATATAAATGTCAAGATGAGCAAATTCTGTAGGATTTATGCTTTATATTTAAAAGGGGTATGGTTCAGAAAGAACTTATTGATACAACTGACGCTGCCAATGATTTGGAAGAAACATATCAGGCTATTTGTGATAAGTATGGGGTAAGCAAAAAGACTGCAGAATTCATCATGAATATGACCTTTAAACATTGGTTTAGTCTGAACGAAAAGAAAGTAGTAACGGCTTATGAGACATTGGTGGCAGCAAACAAAAAATCCAAAAAAGATAATGCCATATGTTAGGATTTTAAGACGCGTTCAATGTTGGCGTCATAAACTTCTTCGGTAAGCTCGTATTTTTCGAGGGCTTGCTGTTTGGTCAGTCCTCTTCTTATTGCTCCGAAAACGCCCATGACTTGCAAATCAAGGTGGGGGATTTCATCTCCGATGAATTCCTCGTGCATTGCTGTTGTTAGTTCATCTGCCATAGTGTTGCAAAGTTAGTCATTTTTTGAATTATTTTTCAAGGTGTTGGGCTTTTTGTGTTAGATAATTCATCAATCTATTGATTTATTACTCTGTTTGTTTTATATTTGTGAAATATTTGATATTTGATAGTTGATAGTGGATAGTTGGCTTCGCCCTATTCTGTCGCGACTCGGCCAAATCGATGCAAGCATCTTTGGCCCTCGCTGCTCCAGAAAGTGGCTTCGCCCTATTTCGTCGCGACTCGGCATAGTTCAAGCAAGCTTGACTCTGCCCTCGCTGCTCCGAAAAGTGATAGTGGATAGTTGAGAGTTTATGGCATATAGGGATGTGGCTGTTTTTGAGGGTTTTGTGGATTTTGTGTTGATTGTTGTGCATTTTTTTGAAAAAAAAAGTTCAAAATAATTGGGAGAATTGAAAAATTATGATTTACCTTGCAGCGCAATCCTTTACGAGGTGGGATTTGCTTGTTATGAGTGAAAAGAACAAGATGGCGGTCTGAGAAGATCGCCATCTTTATTTTAGCACAAGGAACACTGTTCTGTAAATTACTCCCAACTCTCAATCTTCTTGGCAATTTAATTCTTAATTCTTCATTACTATAAGTCATGAGGAGCGCGCAGTCAATAAAGAGGGAGAGCCTGCTTATAGGCCCTCCCCCTTGTTTAATAAATGTAATACAATATTTTATTATCGAATGAAAAGCAGTTCGCGGTATTTTGGCAAAGGCCACAGACTGTCGTCAACAATCAACTCCAGCTTGTCAATCTGATAACGAATCAAATCCAGCTTAGGCTCCACCACATCGTGATAAGCAATCGCCTTCTTATGCTCATTCGCAATCTTGTTGGCCTGTTTGCGGGCATTCACCAAATCTTCTACCAAGGTCTCGATGGTAGAGGTGCGCTCGGCAATTTCCTCAATCAACTTCAAGTTACGCGCCGAAAGTTGCTTCGCCTTGTCAGCAGGGAAAACAGAAGCCATGTCGGTTACATTCTTCAGCAATGCACTCTGGTAGTTAGTCGCCACAGGAATGATGTGATTCATAGACAAATCGCCCAATACACGCGCCTCAATCTGAATCTTCTTCGTGTAGGTCTCCCATTTCACCTCATTGCGAGCCTCCAGCTCCTTCTTCGTCATGACACCCAGACTCTCAAACATCTGAATGCTGGATCTGTCGAGATAGCGCTCGAAGATGATAGGACAAGACTTCTCTACATCCAGTCCGCGCTTGGTAGCTTCCTCCACCCACTCATCGCTATAACCATTGCCATCAAAACGAATGGGCTTGCAAGTCTTGATGTCTTCGCGCAACACATCAATAATGGCATGATAAGTAGCATTATGACCAGAACCTTCGAAGGTCTCGGCCGTCTCGGCAATACGGGCATCCACACGCTGCTTGAAGTTAATCAACGCCTCTGCCACAGCTGCGTTCAAAGCAATCATCGCACTCGCACAGTTGGCCTCGGAACCAACGGCACGGAACTCAAAGCGGTTGCCGGTGAATGCAAAAGGTGAAGTACGGTTACGGTCGGTATTGTCAATCAGAATCTCAGGAATTTCAGGAATATCCATCTTCATGCCTTGCTTGCCATCCATAGAAAGAATGTCATCGCGATCAGCCTTCTCGATATGATCCAGCAACTCAGACACCTGCTTGCCTAAGAAAGATGAGATGATGGCTGGAGGTGCCTCATTGGCTCCCAAGCGATGTGCGTTGGTGGCACTCATGATGCTGGCTTTCAGTAAACCGTTGTGGTGATACACACCCATCAGTGTCTCTACGATGAAAGTAGCAAAACGCAAGTTCTGCTCAGGCGTCTTGCCAGGTGCATGCAGCAACACCCCATTGTCGGTGCTGAGCGACCAGTTGTTGTGCTTACCACTACCGTTGATGCCAGCAAAAGGCTTTTCGTGCAGCAACACACGGAAACCATGCTTGCGCGCCACACGCTTCATGATGGACATAATCAACATGTTATGGTCAACCGCCAAGTTTGTCTCCTCGAAGATAGGTGCCAACTCAAACTGATTAGGAGCTACCTCGTTATGGCGCGTCTTGCAAGAAATGCCCAGTTCGAGTGCCTCAATCTCCAGTTCGCGCATGAAAGCAGCCACACGCTCAGGGATGCTGCCAAAATAATGGTCGTCCATCTGCTGGTTCTTGGCCGAGTCGTGACCCATGAGTGTTCTGCCCGTCAGCAAAAGGTCAGGGCGAGCCGCATACAAGCCTTCATCTACCAAGAAATACTCTTGTTCCCAACCCAAGTTAGAAGTAACCTTCTTGACAGAAGGGTCGAAATAATGACACACATCGGTAGCTGCCACATTTACAGCATGTAACGCACGCAAAAGAGGAGTCTTATAGTCGAGCGCCTCACCACTGTAGGAAATAAATACGGTAGGAATGCACAACGTATCGTCGATGATAAACACAGGCGATGTAGGGTCCCAGGCAGAATAACCACGCGCTTCGAAAGTACTGCGGATGCCACCCGATGGGAACGATGATGCATCAGGCTCCTGCTGCACCAGCAGTTTGCCGCTAAATTCCTCCATCATGCCACCCTTGCCGTCGTGCTCGATAAAAGAATCATGCTTCTCGGCCGTACCTTCGGTCAGCGGTTGGAACCAGTGCGTATAGTGTGTCACACCATTCTCAAAAGCCCACTGCTTCATGCCATCAGCCACAGCATCAGCCACATTGCGGTCAAGCTGTGCACCATTGTCCATCACATCAATCATCTTTTCGTACACTTTTTTGGGAAGATACTTGTACATCTTCTCACGGTTGAAGACCTTCTTGCCAAAATAAATGGCTGGTCGTTCACTGGGTGCTTTCACTTCGAGAGGCTTTTTCTTAAATGCCTCACCAACTACTTGAAATCTTAATACTTCCATACTTGTTAGTTTAGTTGTTTATCGTTGTATTGTCCATTTTTCAATTCTATCCAAAGCTTCCTGCGTACTTTCGTGACTATTGAAAGCCGTAAAGCGCACATAGCCCTCGCCCGACGGACCGAATCCTACGCCTGGGGTACACACCACATTGGCGCCATACAGCAACTCCTCGAAGAATTGCCAAGACTGACTGCTTCCAGATGGTATTTTCATCCAGATATAAGGAGCGTTCTCACCCCCGAACACTTGGTAGCCCAAGCCACGTAAGGTGCTGAGCATCAAGTGAGCATTCTCCATATAATAATCAATGGTCGCTTGTACCTGCTCCTTGCCCTCGGGGGTATAAATAGCCTCGGCTGCACGCTGAGAAATGTAACTGGTGCCGTTGAACTTCGTGCTTTGTCGGCGGTTCCACAACGGATTCAGTTCCACACGCTCACCCCCCAAGGTAGCTGCAGTCAGCTCCTTCGGCACGATGGTATAACCACAGCGGATGCCCGTAAAGCCTGCCGTTTTCGAAAACGAGTGAAACTCGATGGCACAATGACGCGCCCCACGGATCTCATAAATGCTATGAGGAATATCGGGGTCGGTGATATAAGCCTGATAAGCGGCATCGTAGAAAATAAGGGTGTCGTTCTTCAACGCATAATTCACCCATTTACGCAATTCCTGTTTGCTGATAACCGTACCCGTAGGGTTGTTGGGATAACAGAGGTAAATCACATCGACATGTCGTTCCTTCGGAATCTTCGGCACAAAATTGTTTTCTGCCGTGCAAGGCATGTAAATGACATTCGACCATTTGCCGTCTTTCATGGTACCAGCTCGGCCAATCATGGCATTCGAGTCGATATACACAGGATAAATGGGGTCGGTCACCCCAATGGAGTTATCCCAGCGGATAAGTTCCTGGATATTACCTGTATCTGACTTGGCTCCATCACTGATGAAAATCTCATCTATGTCAAGATGTATGCCTCGTGACAAAAAATCGTTTTTCAAAATGGCTTCACGCAAGAAATCGTAGCCTTGTTCGGGACCATATCCGCGAAAGCCTTGTGAGGTGGCCATCTCGTCTGTCGCTTTGTGCATCGCTTTGATGACGGCAGGACAGAGGGGTTGCGTAACATCACCAATGCCGAGCGTTATGACATCTGCTTTGGGATGCATCACCTTGAAAGCGTTTACCTTTTTGGCAATGTCGGCAAACAGATAGTTGTTCGGTAATTTTAAGAAATGTTCGTTTACTAGGGCCATATGTATTTTTTTTTAGTTGATAGTTGATAGTGGATAGTGGATAGTGGATAGTGGATAGTTGATAGTGGATAGTTATGGGTAGTTGTTTACTTCGCCATCAAAAACAAATGTGGCAGGACCGGTCATATATACATGATTATCAGACTCGCGCCACTCTATGTTCAGGGTGCCACCATCCATGACTATCTGTGTTTCTCTACCAGCACGGCCGGTCAGTACGGCAGCTACTGCTGTAGCACAAGCGCCCGTGCCGCATGCTTGGGTGATGCCACTACCGCGTTCCCACACACGGGTACGAATGCTGCCATCTGGTTCCACACGGGCAAACTCGATGTTGCATCGCTGCGGAAAAGCAGGATGGACCTCTAATGCTGGGCCTTGTTGGCTCACCTGGTCAATATCGTCTGTAAAGATAACGTAATGTGGATTACCCATCGACACAAAGGTACCACATTTAAGGCTACCATCGTCTGTAAATTGCGCAGAATTTTTCAGGACGGGCGCCAGCATATCTACTGTTACTGTCTCAACAACATCTTGATGAACATGCAATTCTAATGTCTTGATACCAGAAAGGGTCAGTAGGCGAATCGTCTTCTTCCGTGTGAGTCCGCGCTCATACACATACTTCCCTATGCACCTCGATGCATTGCCACACATCATAGCCTCACTGCCATCGGCATTGAAGATACGCATACTAAAATCGGCCTCTGCAATGGGCGAACCACCAATCAGGACCAGTCCGTCGGCACCCACCCCCTTGTGACGGTCGCTCCACAGCATTGACGCCTTGGCAGGGTCGGGCACTTCGTGTAGCAGGGTGTTCACATAAATGTAATCGTTGCCTGCTCCGTGCATCTTGGTAAAGGGAATCGTACTCATTTTCTTGTTAAATATTGATCAACATTCAGTGCCGTTTGCTTGCCACTGGCCAAGGCTCTTACCACCAGACTGGCTCCGTTGGCTGCATCGCCACATACAAAAACATTTTCAGCATATTGAGGATGCTCGGGCTTGAGAAATCCCATGGCGAGCAACACCAACTCGGCCTGGATGATTTCGGGTTGTCCTTTTTCCACCATGATGGGACGCCCACCTTGCGGATTGGGTTGCCAATCAATCTCTTGCACCCTTACACCTGTTAACACACCCTTCTCACCCAAGAACTCCAGCGTGTTGATGTTCCACCTACGCGTACAACCTTCTTCGTGACTACTCGTGGTTTTCAAGGTGCGAGGATAGTTGGGCCAAGGATTCTGAGGATCGTCGGGCCCCTCTACTGGGCGAGGCATGATCTCTATCTGTGTGACGCTCTTACAACCCTGACGGTGGGCAGTACCGATGCAATCGCTACCCGTATCGCCACCTCCAATCACCAACACGTTTTTCCCCTTGGCCGTAATGCGTTCATCTTTCGAAAATTCCATGCCAGCTAATACACGGTTTTGCTGACTCAGCAACTCAAGTGCAAAGTGTACCCCCTTCAGGTCACGACCCGGCACTTTCAAGTCGCGCGCCGTAGGAGTGCCAGTTGCTATGACAACGGCATCAAAATCAGCAAAATCGGCTATATCTGTAAATGTTGTGTTGTATTGGAACGAAATACCTTCTTCTTCCATCAAGCGCAAACGCCGATTGATAATGGCTTTGTTGAGCTTGAAATTTGGAATGCCGTAGCGCAACAAACCACCAGCATCTTCGTTCTTTTCAAATACCGTTACCCCATAGCCCATGAGGTTCAAATCGTGGGCAGCAGCCAAGCCTGCAGGACCGGCTCCTATGATGGCTACCCTCTTTCCGTTGCGTTGAATGTGGGTGTTGGCTTGGATAAAGCCTTCTTGGAAAGCCATTTCTGTAATCGCCGCTTCGTCCTCACGATTGGTGGTGGGCTCGTGGTTAAAATGGTTCAGCACACAAGCTTTCTCGCAGAGTGCCGGACAAACACGTCCTGTAAATTCAGGAAAAGGATTGGTACTGCTGAGCAAGCGATACGCCAATTCCCAGTCGCCTTTCGAAAGCGCATCGTTCCATTCCGGCGTTTTATTGCCCAGTGGACATGCCCAATGGCAAAACGGCACCCCACAATCCATGCAACGGCTTGCCTGTTCGCGACGCTGATGCGTACTCAACGTTTGCTCCACCTCACCAAAATCCAAGATCCTATCGTGAATCGGACGATAACCAGCCTCTTGGCGGTCTATTTCTAAAAAAGCTTTTGCATTTCCCATCTCATCAAATAATCTTAATCTTTTAACCTTTAAGTATTATCCCCAACAATCTTTTATACCTTAGTCTAATACCCTATCTTCAACACCAATAACTCTAAGAAACAAAACTAATATCAAAATTCCCTTTGCATATCAGCAATCTTTTCTCTTAACTTCTTCATTTGCTCTTCTTGTAAAACACGCTTATATTCAATAGGTACCACTTGGATAAAATCAGTAACGTATTGTTGCCAGTTGTCGAGCATCCTACCAGCAAGGGCAGAACCCGTGTGCAAATAATGCTGACGAATCAGTTCCAGCAATTCCTTGCGCGACAAGCTGTCCTCCACCAAACTCAATTCCACCATATCCATATTACAGAAATAATCGAAGGTATGCTTACTGTCGTACACATAAGCCACGCCACCCGACATACCAGCTGCAAAGTTGCGACCCGTCTCACCCAGTACCACCACACGACCACCGGTCATGTATTCACAACAATGATCGCCTGCCCCCTCGATGACAGCGATGGCACCTGAGTTGCGCACACCAAAGCGTTCGCCTACCTTACCATTGATGTAAAGTTCGCCCGAGGTAGCTCCATATAACCCAGTGTTGCCGGCAATGATATTCTCTTCGGCCTTGAAACTGCTACGGGTAGGGGGCAAGATGGCGATGCGTCCACCACTCAGACCCTTGCCAAAATAATCGTTGGTCTCACCCTCCAGTTTGAAGCTGATGCCATGGGCCAGGAATGCGCCAAACGACTGACCAGCAGAGCCTTTGAATTTTACATTGATGGTATTGTCAGGAAGTCCGGCCAATCCATATTTTTCAGCCACCAGTCCCGACAGCATAGCTCCTACCGCTCGGTTGGTATTCTTGATGGCATAATCTAAATTCACCTCCCATTGCGAAGCGATGGCTTGCGTGGTAGCAGCTATCATCTGCTGGTCGAGTACATTGCCTTGCAAACCCAGTGGGACAGAAGGTTTTGTAATATCACCCAAGAAATGAAGATCGCCCTCCTCGGGATGGAGCAATCTGCTAAAGTCGAGCACCGACCCAGCCGTCTCTATCAAGTCAGTACGACCTACGATATCGTTCAGCGAACGGCATCCTATTTCTGCCAAATATTCGCGAACTTCCTGTGCCAAGAAAGTAAAGTAGTTTACTAAGTACTCATAACGCCCTATGAAATGCTTGCGCAATGCAGGATGCTGGGTAGCCACACCCATCGGACAAGTGTTCAGGTTGCATTTGCGCATCATGACACATCCTAAAACGATGAGGGCAGCAGTACCGAAACCAAATTCCTCGGCACCCAACAAAGCCATGAGTATCACGTCACGACCCGTCTTTATTTGTCCGTCCACCTGCAAACGCACATGGCTACGTAAACCATTCTTTACCAATGTTTGTTGCGTCTCAGCCAAACCAATCTCGGGCGAGATGCCAGCAAAGCGCATGCTCGATGCAGGACTTGCACCGGTGCCACCTTCAGCACCACTGATGACAATCAGGTCGGCTTTCGCCTTGGCTACACCTGCAGCAATGGTGCCCACACCACTCTCAGCCACCAGTTTCACGCTGATGGCAGCGCGAGGATTCACATTCTTCAAATCGAAAATAAGCTGAGCCAAATCCTCAATCGAATAAATGTCGTGATGGGGTGGAGGCGATATCAGACTGATGCCTGGGATAGAGTGACGCGTCTTCGCTATTACCTCATTCACCTTAAAACCAGGTAATTGTCCGCCTTCACCAGGCTTGGCACCTTGTGCCACCTTGATTTGTATTTCTTCGGCATTCACCAAATATTCTGTGGTCACACCAAAACGGCCAGATGCTATTTGCTTGGTCTTTGAGCACAGACTGATGCCATCGTATGCACTATGAAAACGTTCGGCATCCTCACCCCCTTCACCCGTGTTGGAACGAGCACCCAATTTGTTCATCGCCAAACAAATGGCTTCGTGGGCTTCCTTGCTTAAGGCACCAAAACTCATGGCTCCCGTAACAAAGTGCTTAACAATCTCTTCCACAGGCTCTACCTCGTCGATGTTGATAGGATGCTTCTTCCATCCCATAAAGTCGCGGATGAAGATAGGATGCTCTTTGGCATCAACCAACTTGGAAAATTCCTTGAACTTGGCATAATTGCCAGTTCGGGTGGCCAATTGCAACGTGGCAATGGTAGCAGGGTTCCAGGCATGCTGGATACCGTCTTTGCGCCAATGAAATTGTCCGATGTTAGGCAAGAAAGTGGTAATCTGACTCTTCCCAAAAGCATTTTGGTGCATGGCAATGGCATCATGAGCAATCCTCTCCAGTCCGATGCCACCAATGGTACTCACCTCAGTACCAAAATAAGTTTTCAGTAAACCCTCGCTTAAGCCGATACTCTCGAAAATCTTGGCACCACGATAAGAACGGATGGTAGAGATGCCCATCTTGGCCATGATCTTAAACAGTCCTTTCTTCACCGCCTTGATGTAATTCTTCTCAGCCGTTTCGTAATCCTGCTGTATCTTGTGCTGGTTCACCAAATCGGCCAAAATAGCAAAGGTCATGTAAGGACAAAGTGCGCTTGCCCCATAGCCTAATAGCAGCGCAGCATGCATGGTTTCACGAATTTCACCACTTTCAACAATCAAAGCCGTTTGTACGCGCTTACCTGCATTGATTAAATAATGGTGTACTGCCGATACGGCCAACAATGAAGGGATGGCCACGTGCTCGGCATCTACATCACGATCGCTCAAAATGATATAATTATAACCTTCATCTACACTCTTTTCGGCCTGATGGCACAAGGCATCAAGCGCTTCCCTCAGACCATCAGTACCCTTGGCACCATTGAATGTCATCGACAATTTAATGGTGTTAAATCCCTTATACCTTATATTACATAGTATGTCAAGTTGCGTGTTGTTCAGTATAGGATGAGGCAAACGCACCATTTTGCAGTTTGTTTCATCAGGATTCAAGATGCCCGTACCTACACGACCAATGTATTCCGTTAACGACATCACCAATTCTTCGCGAATGGAGTCGATGGCAGGATTGGTTACCTGGGCAAATTGCTGACGGAAATAATTGAAGAAAGTCTGCGGTTTATCAGAAAGCACTGCCAAAGGCGTGTCATTACCCATTGAGGCCGTAGGCTCTTGTCCGTTGATAGCCATCGGAATGATGGTAGAAGCAATATCTTCTTGTCCGTAGCCAAACATCACTTCCCGCTTTAACAGGTCGGTAACTGCATTGTCAATATGGCGTCCGCTTTTTAACTTCTCCAATTGGATGCGATTCGTACTGAGCCACTGACGATAAGGATGCTCATTGGCCAATTGTTGCTTGATTTCACCATCGTAGTAAATCTTACCTTCCTGTGTATCAATGAGTAAAATCTTTCCAGGTTGCAAGCGACCCTTTTCGGCAATCTCGGTAGGGTCAAAATCCATCACACCCACCTCAGACGCCACCACCATGGTATCGTTCTTCGTGATGGTATATCGAGCAGGACGAAGTCCGTTTCGGTCCAACATACCACCAGCAAAGCGTCCGTCAGAGAACAACAAAGCAGCAGGGCCATCCCAAGGCTCCATCAGAATAGAATGATATTCATAAAAAGCCTTCAAGTCTTCGCTAATAGGATTCTTGTCGTTAAACGATTCAGGAATCAACACACTCATGGCATGAGGAAGTGATAAGCCAGACATCAAGAAGAATTCCAGTACATTATCAAGTGATGCAGAGTCCGACATACCCTCTTGGATAATAGGCGATATGGCCTTTGCATCGCCCAATGCTTCACTTGACAACACACTTTCTCTGGCCTGCATCCATCCACGATTGCCACGAATGGTATTGATTTCGCCGTTGTGCGCTAACAAGCGGAAGGGCTGGGCCAAGCTCCATGTAGGAAATGTATTTGTGCTGAATCGTGAGTGAACCAGCGCCAATCCGCTTGTAAGATAAGGATTCGTTAAGTCAGGATAATACTGTCTGACCTGAATACTTGACAGCATTCCTTTGTAAACGATATTAGTATTACTCAACGAACATATATAGAAATCTTTGTGGTCAATGCGTCGTTCAATTTTCTTCCTTATAATATATAAGGTGCGAGGAAAGGCTTCCACCTTATCATCGCTCACCCCCGTAATGAATAATTGTTTGATAGAAGGTTCGGTACTTTGGGCAGCGTTGCCCAAGCACGCAGGGTTGGTAGGAACGTTTCTGAGGTGCATTAATTGCAAACCTTCACGCTCAATTTCCTCTATCATGATGCTCAGGATTTCCTGCTGTGCCTGTTCGTCTTTAGGAAGAAATACCAATCCTGTGCCATATTTCCCCTTTTCAGGTACGGGGATGCCCTGTAACAATATAAATTCGTGGGGTATCTGAATCATAATGCCTGCGCCGTCACCATCTTTGCCAACTTCTGCACCACGGTGTCGCATGTTTTCCAATACGCGCAGGGCATTATCAACTAGTTCATGACTCTTGTTGCCGTGGATATTCACGATCATGCCAACACCACATGCGTCATGCTCGTAATCACTTTGGTAGAGCCCTAGTTCTTGATTTTGAAACTTACGTTTTGTCATATTATCTTTTTAATCACTTTCACTTTGCTCATAATTTTCGGCAAAAATAATACAAATATTTTGAACCCAAAAGCCTTTGCTGTCCTTTTTTATCCTAGAATTTTGTGCTTTCTTACAAATTGAAGTTTATCATCATGCTTTTTGTTATAGTGTTACACTAATCGGATAGCTGTGGTTACACATTGTTATTTTTGTTCAAAATGTAGGAACAAAATGAATGCATTTTTGCGTTGTTAATATCAGATTGAATTAATTTTGTGGGCAAAACATGAGGTATATAAAAGGAAGTACAAATAGTAGAATGGATACAAAGTACATATTTATCACTGGAGGCGTAGCATCATCGTTGGGGAAAGGTATTATCTCCGCATCGTTGGGTAAACTATTGCAGGCCAGAGGATTTAGGATTACCATCCAGAAATTTGATCCTTACATCAATATAGACCCAGGTACATTGAATCCCTATGAACACGGCGAATGCTATGTGACAGCTGACGGCATGGAAACAGATTTGGATTTGGGTCACTACGAACGATTTACTGGCATAGAAACCACGCGTGACAATAGTGTGACTACTGGGCGTATTTATCAGAGTGTCATTGAGCGGGAAAGACGTGGCGATTACCTGGGCAAGACTATTCAGGTGGTCCCTCATATTACAGATGAGATAAAGAGACGCATGTTGCTGAATGCCACCAAACAACCGTTGGATTTCGTTATTTCTGAGATTGGTGGCACCATTGGCGACATAGAGAGTCAGCCTTTTTTGGAAGCCATTCGTGAGCTGCGATGGGAATTAGGACCTCAACGCGCTATTAATGTGCATCTTACCTATGTTCCTTATTTGGCAGCTGCTGGCGAACTGAAAACCAAACCTACGCAAACCAGTGTGAAACAGTTGCAGGGTTTGGGCATTCAACCAGAAATATTGGTGTTGCGAACGGAACATACATTGAGTGACGAATTGCGACAAAAAGTGGCTCACTTCTGCAACGTGGATGTAGCAGCCGTTATACAAAGTCAGGATTTGCCCAGTATTTATGAGGTGCCTGTGAATATGCAGCAACAAGGGTTGGATACGATCCTGTTAAATAAATTGGGCATAGAAAACTGTCCGAAACCCGAATTAGGTCCTTGGTGCAATTTCTTAAGCCGAAGGAAATCGGCTACCAAAGAGATAAGAATAGCCTTGGTGGGCAAATATGACCTGCAAGATGCCTACAAAAGTATCATTGAGAGTCTGGCTCATGCAGGCACTTATAACGACCGAAAAGTGAAAGCCGTTTTTGTGAACAGTGAGCATATTACACAGGATAACATTGCAGAAAAACTGAACGGTATGGCAGGCGTGGTTATTTGTCCGGGTTTTGGAAAACGAGGCATTGACGGGAAGATCATGGCAGCAGCATATACCAGGACTCATAATATTCCTACCTTTGGCATTTGCTTGGGCATGCAGATGATGGTCATTGAATTTGCCCGTAATGTGTTGGGATATAAAGATGCCAATAGTTGCGAGATGGATGCCAAGACCCCACATAATGTCATTGATTTGATGGAGGAACAAAAGAGTATTACACAGATGGGTGGCACCATGCGTTTGGGAAGCTATGACTGTGAATTGGTGGAAGGTAGTAAAACGTGGAAAGCCTATGATAAGGATTCGCTCATCAAAGAAAGACACAGGCATCGCTATGAATTCAACAATGCCTATCAGGAGGCATTTGCGGCCAAGGGCATGAAGTGCGTGGGCATTAATCCGGCTGCAAATTTGGTGGAAATTGTTGAGATTCCATCTCTGAGGTGGTATATCGGCACCCAATTCCATCCTGAATATTCTTCAACGGTGTTGCATCCACATCCGTTGTTTATGTCGTTTGTAAAAGCTTGTATCAATGGAACAACTGAAGCATGAGTGTGGAGTGGCAATGATTCGTCTGCTGAAGCCGTTGTCGTATTATGAACAAAAGTACGGCACATGGCGCTATGGACTGAACAAGCTTTATTTGCTGATGGAGAAACAGCACAATCGGGGGCAAGAGGGAGCAGGCATGGCCTGTGTCAATCTTGATGCACCGGCAGGTGAGGAGTATATGTTTCGAGAACGAGCGGTGGGGAAAGATGCGATTACCGAAATTTTCAAGCAGGTGGACAAATCGTTTGCTGGGCAACTTTACTTGGGGCATTTGCGCTATTCGACTACAGGTAAAAGTGGCTTGCAATATGTGCACCCGTTTTTGCGTCGAAATAACTGGCGAGCTAAAAACCTCTGTCTGTGTGGCAATTTCAACATGACCAACATTGACGAGGTTTTTCGTTTTTTGACAGAGCATGGTCAATCGCCACGTGTATATGGCGACTCATATATCACACTTGAATTGATGGGGCACCGACTGGACCGTGAGGTGGAAAGACTTTATGTCGAGGCGCAAAGCAAAGGATTGGAAGGGATAGACATTACTCGCTATATTGATGACCATGTGGAAATGGCCAATGTGCTGAAAACTACGATGCCACATTACGATGGTGGGTATGTGATGTGTGGACTTACCGGTTCGGGTGAGATGTTTGCCGTTCGTGATCCTTGGGGCATTCGTCCTGCATTTTATTATCAAAACGAGGAAGTGGTGGTAGTGGCCAGTGAACGACCTGTTATTCAGACGACCTTTGACTTGCAGGCAGAGGATATTGTCGAGCTGTTGCCAGGACAGTCATTGTTAGTCCACAAAGATGGAACCATTAAAAAAGAACAGATACTAGAGCAGAAGGTGTCGCTTACCAATCATCCATCTTCAGCATGTAGCTTTGAACGAATCTATTTCAGTCGAGGTTCAGATAGAGATATTTATATTGAACGCAAACAATTGGGGGAGCAATTGACACCTGCTATCATGCGAGCCATCGATGGGGATATAGCCCATACCGTTTTTTCGTATATCCCCAATACGGCAGAAGTAGCCTTTTATGGAATGACCGATGGGTTACGCCGACTGAACAATGAGGTGCGTATAGAGAAAGTGGTTTGGAAAGACATCAAGCTTCGCACTTTTATCACGGAAGGAACAGAACGCAATGATTTAGCTGCTCATGTATATGATATTACTTATGGCTCACTGATTCCTTATGAGGATAACCTTGTGATCATTGATGACAGTATTGTTCGTGGCACAACGTTGAAAGAGAGTATTTTCAAGATACTGGATCGTTTGCATCCTAAGAAAATTGTCATGGTGTCGAGTTCCCCTCAAATTCGTTATCCTGACTACTATGGCATTGATATGTCGCGTCTGGAAGAACTTTGTGCATTCCGTGCTGCCATTTCCTTGATTAAAGAGCATGGCAAGCAACAACTCATAGCTGATACGTATCGAAATTGTAAAGAAGCCGTTGGCTCTCAGGGTTCGGATGTTATTCCGGTTAACTATGTTAGAGCCATTTACGCCTCTTTTACCGTGGAAGAAATCAATCGGAAGATCGTAGAAATACTGCGTCCCACAGGGATGCAAGCTCCTGTCGAGTTGGTCTATCAAAGCATCGAGGGCTTGCACACTGCTTGTCCTCATCACATGGGCGATTGGTATTTCACGGGTTATTATCCTACTCCAGGTGGCATTCGTATGGTGAATCAGGCCTTTGTAAATTATGTAGAAGAAGTATTAAAAATGCAATTATAAGATGAAGAAACCAGCAAGACTTATGCTTGATGACGGTACTGTGTTCAACGGTTGGGCTTTTGGTGCCATCGGGAACCAATATGGGGAAGTGGTGTTTAATACGGCCATGACGGGCTATCCCGAGAGTCTTACAGACCCAAGTTATGCAGGGCAGATGTTGGTGATGACCTATCCGCTGGTGGGTAATTATGGTGTGCCGTCAACAGCCATATTGGAGAATGGCCTACCTGCGCTGATGGAGTCTGACCGGATTCATGTATCGGCATTGATCGTGGCTGATTATAGTGCGACTTTTTCGCACTGGCATGCAAAAGAGTCGCTGGATGCGTGGCTAAAACGCGAAGGCGTGCCTGCTTTGACGGGCATTGATACACGCCGATTGACCATGTTGTTAAGGGAGCATGGTGTCATGATGGGTAAAATAGTGGTGGATAGATGCGAGGATGAGCAGTGTAATATGGTGGATTATAGTACTGTTAATTGGGTGGAAAAGGTCAGTTGTCAGGAAGTAATCACTTATCATCCAGAAAGTAAACCATTCACTTCATCCTCCAAACGTGTCGTGTTGGTGGATTGTGGCGTTAAGGCCAACATCATTCGTTGTCTGATTAATCGTGGCATTGAGGTGGTGCGTGTGCCTTGGAATTACGATTTCAATTCGCTTGACTTTGATGGGCTGTTTTTGGCCAATGGTCCGGGTGATCCTAATCTATGCGAGGCAACGGTTCAAAATATTCGTACTTTTCTTGCTCACGAAAATGTCAGACCATGCATGGGGATTTGTCTGGGTAATCAGCTTTTGGCCAAAGCTGCAGGAGCGCGGACTTACAAACTAAAATATGGGCATCGCTCGCACAACCAGCCTGTACAGCAAGTAGGTACTACGCGTTGCTTTATTACCTCCCAAAATCATGGTTATGCAGTAGATGCAACCACATTGCCTGCTGATTGGGAACCTTTATTCGTTAACATGAACGATGGTTCCAACGAGGGAATACGTCATAAAACAAAACCATGGATGTCGGCACAATTTCATCCAGAAGCTTGCAGCGGACCAGTGGATACGGAATTCTTATTTGACGAATTTGTAAAAATGTTAGGATGATGGAAGAGGTAAAAAAAGTATTATTGTTAGGGAGTGGCGCCTTGAAGATTGGTCAGGCTGGGGAGTTTGACTATAGTGGAGCACAGGCGCTTAAGGCGCTGAAAGAAGAAGGTATTCAGTCTGTGCTTATCAATCCTAATATAGCCACCGTGCAAACCTCAAAAGATGTAGCAGATAAGGTATATTTCCAGCCCGTTCGCCCCGATTTTGTGGAACGTGTGATTGAAAAAGAACGGCCTGATGGTATTTTGCTTTCTTTTGGCGGACAAACCGCACTCAATTGTGGAGTAGAACTCTTCAAGCGTGGTGTGCTTGAGAAATATAATGTGAAAGTATTAGGTACTCCTGTTCAGGCCATCATTGATACTGAAGATCGTGAACTTTTTGTAAAGCGACTTGATGAAATAGGAGTGAAGACCATAAAAAGTCATGCTTGCAGTACTATTGAAGAAGTGCAAGAGGCGGTCATCGAATTAGGATTTCCTGTTATTCTGCGTGCTGCCTATGCATTAGGTGGCTTGGGCTCAGGATTTTGTGATAACGAAGAAGAATTGTTGACGCAAGCCGAAGAAGCTTTCTCTTTCTCACCTCAAGTATTGGTGGAGAAATCTTTGAGAGGATGGAAAGAAATTGAATACGAAGTGGTGCGCGATGGTTATGATAACTGCATTACTGTATGTAATATGGAGAACTTCGACCCCTTGGGCATTCATACGGGTGAGTCGATAGTTGTGGCACCCAGTCAGACGTTGAGCAATGCGGAGTATCATAAGTTGCGTGCGTTAGCCATAAAAATTATTCGTCATATCGGTATTGTAGGGGAATGTAATGTGCAGTATGCGTTAGACCCACAATCTGAAGACTATTATGTTATTGAAGTAAATGCCCGTCTCAGTCGTTCTTCGGCTTTGGCTTCGAAAGCTACAGGTTATCCGTTAGCTTTCGTGGCTGCAAAACTTGGATTGGGCTATGGACTCTTTGAATTGAAAAATTCGGTAACTAAAACAACCTCTGCTTTTTTTGAACCAGCACTCGATTATGTGGTGTGCAAGATTCCCCGTTGGGATCTGACTAAATTTCATGGCGTAAACCATGAGTTAGGGTCGTCGATGAAAAGTGTAGGGGAGGTCATGGCTATTGGTCGTACTTTCGAAGAAGCCTTGCAAAAAGGACTACGTATGATTGGTCAAGGTATGCATGGTTTTGTAGATAATAAAGAATTGAGCGTGACTGATATTCATGATGCGTTATTACATGCTACCGATACGCGAATTTTTGTTGTTTCTCAAGCCATTCAGGCAGGGTATAGCATTGAGAAGATTCATGATGCGACAAAGATTGATGGTTGGTTCCTGCAAAAGCTAAAGCATATAGTTGATATCAACAACCGCTTGCGTGAGTTTGCATATCTCTCTGATATGATGACTTATATGGAACCATCAGAAATGATGGAGTGCTTGGAATCGCCTGATTTCATGGAATTGTTATACGACGCTAAAGTGTATGGGTTCTCTGATTTCCAAATTGCCCGTGCTTTAAATCTGGAAATGAACATGAAGATGGAAGATGCTGGTTTGACAATTCGTAAATGGCGAAAGGAATTGGGAATATTGCCCGTTGTAAATCAGATAGATACTCTTGCAGCAGAGTATCCTGCTCAAACCAATTACCAATATTTGACTTATCTTTAAAATAATAATATATGTGTGGAATCGTTGGATATGTAGGAAAAAAGAATGCTTATTCGATTTTGATAAGCGGATTGAAAAGACTGGAATATCGTGGATATGACAGTGCTGGTGTAGCCATGATAAATGTTCAAAGCGAATTGAACATTTATAAGACGAAAGGAAAAGTTGATGATTTGGTGGCATTCTGTGATGAGAAAGACACCACTGGTACGATTGGAATTGCGCATACGCGTTGGGCCACTCATGGTGAACCCAGTAGTAAGAATGCCCATCCCCATGTGTCAGCATCTGGTCGGTTGGCGTTAATTCATAATGGTATTATAGAGAATTACATCACCCTGAAAGAGAAATTGATAGACAGAGGTGTACAATTCAGGAGTGTTACCGATTCTGAGGTCTTGGTACAGCTTATCGAGTATATCATGCAAAGTAATGAGCTGGATTTATTAGAGGCTGTTCAGGTGGCTCTTCATCAGGTGATAGGAGCCTATGCTATTGCCATCCTTGACCGTGAACATCCTGATACGATTGTCTGTGCCCGTCAGAGTTCGCCATTGGTGGTGGGATTAGGAAAAGACCATGATTATTATTTGGCATCAGATGCAAGTCCTATTGCGGAATATACAGATAAAGTAGTCTATCTGAACGATGGTGATATAGCTGTCTTGCAGTATGGAAAAACACTGAAGATGGTCAACAAGGATAATGAGACACAGCAACCCAAAGTAAAACAGATAGATGTCTCTTTGGGACAATTGGAAAAAGGAGGATATCCTTATTTCATGTTAAAAGAAATTTTTGAACAGCCTGAATGCTTGCGAGATTGTATGCGAGGCAGAATCAATGTGGAAAGTAATCGTATTTCGCTCTCAGCCGTTATTGACTATCGAGAAAAGTTGATAAACGCTCGTCGCATTATCATTGTAGCCTGTGGTACCAGTTGGCATGCAGGATTAATTGGTAAACAATTATTTGAAAGTCTGTGTCGTATTCCTGTAGAAGTGGAATATGCTTCAGAATTTCGCTATAGAAATCCTGTGATTTTCCCTGACGATGTGGTGATAGCCATTTCACAAAGTGGCGAAACGGCCGATACATTGGCTGCCATAGAGTTGGCAAGCAAATCTGGAGCATTCGTGTTTGGCGTTTGTAATGCTATTGGGGCCAGCATCCCACGTCAGACCCAAACAGGTGTGTATATTCATGTAGGCCCTGAAATCGGGGTGGCATCTACCAAAGCTTTTACAGGACAAGTAACGACTTTGTCAATGTTGGCTTTATGTTTGGCACAAGAACGCAAATCAATTCCTGCTGCTATGTATCAAGAAATGATAAAGGAATTGGCCAGTATTCCTGAAAAATTAGAGTTGGCTTTGCGGACGAACAAACAGATAGAGCAGCTTGCGCCTATTTTCACCTATGCTAAAAACTGCTTGTATCTGGGTCGAGGATATAATTATCCTGTGGCATTGGAGGGGGCATTGAAATTGAAGGAAATCAGCTATATTCATGCCGAAGGATATCCTGCTGCAGAAATGAAACACGGTCCTATTGCCCTTATAGACTCAGAAATGCCGGTGTTCGTCATTGCTACTCGCGATAGATTATATGATAAGGTAATTAGCAACATTCAAGAAGTACGTGCGCGTGGTGGCAGGGTTACCGCTTTGGTGACTGAGGGGGATGAACAAATCAGTAAACTGGCTGATTATGTTATAGAATTACCCGATACACTGGAATGTTTCCAGCCACTCATTGCTTCCATTCCTTTGCAGTTGCTTGCCTACCATATTGCTGTGTGCAAGGGCAAAGATGTGGATCGGCCAAGGAACCTTGCTAAAAGTGTAACCGTTGAATAATAAAAGAATAATGCTATGTGTGGAATTACAGCAATTTTAAACGTGAAAGAGCAAACACAAGTATTGCGTGAGAAAGCTCTGAAGATGAGTCAAAAAATACGGCATCGTGGGCCTGACTGGAGTGGTATTTATTGTGGAGGGACTGCAATTCTTGCACATGAACGATTGAGTATTGTTGATCCGGAATCTGGTGGACAACCTCTCTTCTCGCCCAACCGCCAGCAGGTTTTAGCTGTGAATGGTGAAATATACAATCACCAAGATATCCGTCGCCGTTTTGCTGGACAATATGATTTTCAGACAGGTAGTGACTGTGAGGTTATACTTGCGCTTTATAGAGAAAAGGGGATAGATTTCTTGGAAGACTTGAATGGTATCTTTGCCTTTGTTCTTTATGATGAAGCACGTGACGAATTTCTCATTGCCCGTGACCCGATTGGTGTAATTCCTCTTTATATAGGTTATGATAGCGATGGAACTGTATATGTCGCCTCAGAACTAAAAGCGCTTGAAGGACAGTGTGAACGATATGAGCCATTCTTACCTGGTCATTATTATTGGAGCCAGGAAAAAGAGATGAAGCGCTATTATAAACGTGACTGGATGCAATTTGACGCAGTTAAGGACAATGATGCTTCTCCTATACTAATTCATGATGCGCTCGAAGAGGCTGTAAAACGTCAATTGATGTCGGATGTGCCCTATGGGGTGTTGCTGTCGGGTGGACTTGATTCGTCTGTAATTTCTGCTATAGCGGTAAAATATAGTGAGATGCGTGTAGAGGATAATAGCAAGACAAAAGCTTATTGGCCTCGTTTACACTCTTTTGCTGTAGGATTGAAGGGGGCACCTGATTTAGCCAAAGCCAAAATCGTCGCTGATTATATTGGCACTGTTCACCATGAAATCAATTATACCATTCAAGAGGGCCTTGATGCGATTCGGGATGTGATCTATTTTATAGAAACCTATGATGTTACTACGGTTCGTGCCTCTACACCCATGTATCTTTTAGCGCGAGTTATCAAGTCAATGGGTATAAAAATGGTGCTTAGCGGTGAAGGGGCCGATGAAATATTTGGAGGCTATCTTTATTTCCATAAAGCGCCAGATGCAAGGGCTTTCCATGATGAAACTGTTCGCAAGTTGAGCAAACTGTATCTTTATGACTGTCTGCGTGCAAATAAGAGTTTGTCGGCATGGGGAGTAGAAGGGCGAGTCCCATTCCTTGATAAAGAGTTTTTAGATGTAGCTATGCGCACTAATCCGGAGAGTAAAATGTGCCCTGGCCATACAATCGAAAAGAAGATTGTTCGTGAAGCTTTTGCTGATATACTGCCAGCAGAGGTAGCGTGGAGACAAAAAGAGCAGTTTAGTGATGGTGTGGGCTATTCATGGATAGATACCTTGAAACAATTAACTGCTGAGATGGTTAGCGATGAAGATATGTTGCATGCTGCTGAGCGTTTCCCTATCAATCCACCTCAGAATAAAGAGGAATACTACTATCGTAGCATATTTGCAGAACACTTCCCATCGGAATCGGCCGCATTAAGTGTCCCCAGTGAAGCCAGTGTCGCTTGTAGTACATCCATCGCTTTAGAATGGGATGCCAGTTTGCGTGGTATCAATGACCCATCAGGCCGTGCTGTCAAGGGCGTTCATGAACAAGCATATTGATCTTTATGCTTTTCTCAGAAAAAGGGTATAGGTAATAAAAACTTTTTATATCTTTGTGCTCTTAAATTATAAAAAGATAAAGTAATGAAGTTTTTATTGAAATTACTGCTGGTGGAAGTATTAGGATTGTTTTGTACTTTGGGCTTGCAGGCTCAAAGCGAGACTTATTTCACGGCAGATGAATTACCCGACCCGTTGGTGTGGATACCGGGACCACCGGATAGTACATCGATAGCTTTTGGCTATGACGTAAACCAATATATGTGGGGGAAGGAACAGCGGAAGAATGCTGAACGTGCCGAAATGGCCATCCGTGATGCTGTTTATGGCACAAATACTATAGCCCAAGAGTATAGTGATGCTTTTGGTATAACCATTTCTGCTGAGGGGACACCGGCAATTTACCATGTGCTTGACAAGGGCTGCAAGACGATAGACTTGATTTGTCAGGAGATCAAGAAATTTTATATGCGCAGACGTCCGTTTATGGTGTTTAAAGAACATACGTTGGTGCCAGGCGACGAGGAACATTTGAGTAAGAATGGATCTTACCCTTCTGGACATACCATTTTAGGTTGGAGTGGTACGCTGATACTAACAGAGATTAACCCTGATGCTGCTGATGAATTGAGTGATCGTGGATATGAATACGGACAAAGTCGTGTGATTGCTGGTTATCATTGGCAGAGTGATGTCAATGCAGGGCGTGTACTTACTAGTGCTGCCTTTGCACGTTTGCATACCAACAAGGAATATCTTGATGATATGGCTGCTGCACGCAAAGAGTTCGAATCTTTGGTAGCTAAATAATTCTAAACCCAATAAATGGAAAAGTTATGAAGAATAAATATAACCTCAGCATATTGATAGTCATTGTTTGTATAGCAATGTCTGTTTCGTATTATTCTTGTACGGGTAATGACGATCCAAGACCTGTGCCTGTACCTGATAAGCCTGTTCCACCACCCGTTGATCCTGTGGAGGAATTGTTAGGTAATTTGGTGTCGGGTTTTGCAGCACCATTCGGCATGACTATATCTGCCACTGCCACCCCAAATTTATATGCCTTGATAGCAGAAGGTATGGAGCAATGTTTGGACGATGATGATGCTGTTACTAATGAAGAGAAGGCTGCTGCTGGTTGGATGACGGCCCTGTTGTTGGTAGAACTTCAGCCTGCACGCCAAGACATGATTTTGGGTAAAGGCTATGAGTTAGGCATTGCTGCACAGGACTTTAGCAAACGTATTGATGGCAATGTTGCTTTTCGTGCTTCCAGTTTGAAGTATGCCATATTGCGCTTGGATGCTGAATTTATGGCCTTGATAGAGAAGGCGAAACTTGAAGTGCCGAATTAAATCGTACTTGATGTTATACCCTCATCAGGTCACTGATGATATCATCTGAAACGAAGATGCCTTTTTGTGTTAACTTAAGGGTATCTTCTTTTTGTTCCAATAATCCTTGCTTGATATATGGCTGAGCCAATAAGAGGCAATAGTCGTAGTAACTTTTACCAAAACGTTGTCGTAGTTCAGTAAGAGAGAATCCCTCACAGGTGCGCAGACGAGTCATGATTAGTTCGTTATAACGATTGTCAGTATCAAGTGTTTCTTGCTCAAAGTTACGATGGCCATTCTCTAATGCTTCGATGTATTTCTGCAATGAAGATACATTCCATTCACGAGCATTACCATCAAATGAATGGGCTCCAGGACCACACCCCAAGTAGGGTACCTCGTGCCAATAAGCACTATTATGCTTGGACCGATAGCCGGGCTGGGCAAAGTTTGAAATCTCGTAGTGCTCAAAACCTGCTTGGCGCATTTCTTCGCATAAGATACGAAACATTGCTACACTGGTATCTTCTGTTACTTCTTCTATTTCTTTGCGTTGCAGCATTCTCCAAAGAAGTGTGCCTTGTTCGTAGGTAAGATGATAGGCAGAGATGTGCTGCACTCCAAGCGTGAAGGCCGTGTGCAGATCGTCTGCCCATTGTGCTGGGGTCTCGCCAGGAAGACCATATATGAGATCGATGCTGATATTTTGAAAACCATATTGCTGGCAGCGATGTACAGCTTCTATGGCCTCTTTTGCCGTATGCCTTCGATTAAGCAGGCGCAAAGTGGGGTCATGGAAAGTTTGTATTCCTATACTGATGCGGTTGAATGGCAAGGAAGAAAGCTGGCGTAGGTAGTCTTCCGTCAGGTCATCAGGATTTGCTTCTAAGGTAATCTCTTGACAATCGTTTAAACTGTAGGTTTTATGTATGCAATTGAATATCTTTCTAAAATCAGTTGACTTGAGTTGAGAGGGAGTGCCTCCTCCAAAATATAAACTGCCTATGTGCGCATTGTGCAGGTAGTTATGACGCATGGTCAGTTCCTGGCATATAGCTTCAATATAGCGAGGCTTCAATTCCGCTAACGTGGTGGAGTAAAAATCGCAGTATGCGCAACGCGTCTTGCAAAAAGGTACATGAATGTAAATTCCTGCCATAATGTAAACTCAATTGAGCAAAAACAATGCTATTAATGCGCAGAATGCTTGCTTTATGAAATGATAGCGCCTGTTTTTGCAACGATTAATTCAAAAAAATCTCTGCAAATGTAGTTTATTTCTGTGAAAAGCGTAAATTTGTAGATTATAAAAATATTACTTAAATAATCGATACCATGAAAAAACATCTGATGACAGGCTTGCTGGCACTGTTGGTGCTTGGCGTTTATGCACAAGGCAACGAATGGAAAGACCCACGTGTGAACGAAGTGAATCGTCTGCCGATGCACAGTCACTATTTCGCTTATGAAAATGATAAAGCTGCTCAGGGAACACCCGAACAAGCAGCTAATTACATGACCCTACATGGTAATTGGAAGTTCAATTGGGTTGAAGATGCTGATGCACGTCCAACTGACTTCTGGAAAATAGATTATAACGACCGTGCATGGGGAACGATGCCCGTGCCCGGCGTGTGGGAACTCAATGGCTATGGTGATCCTCTATATGTGAATATGGGTTATGCCTGGAAGAATCAGTTTAAGAACAATCCACCCGAGATACCTGTAAAGAATAATCATGTGGGTTCTTACCGTAAAGAAATAATGGTTCCTGCTGCTTGGAATGGGAAGCAGATCATTGCTCACTTTGGCTCAGTAACCTCTAATATCTACTTGTGGGTGAATGGCCGATTTGTGGGGTACAGTGAGGATAGTAAACTGGAAACAGAATTCGACCTTACTTCATATTTGAAGCCTGGTCAACAAAACTTAATTGCTTTCCAGGTGTTCCGTTGGTGTGATGGCACCTATCTTGAGGATCAGGATTTCTTCCGCTATTGTGGTGTGGCACGTGATAGTTATTTATATGCCCGCAACAAGAATCAAATTGCTGATATACGTGTAACTCCCGATCTTGATGCGCAATATCAGAATGGTAAATTGGATGTGAAACTTTCTGTCAAGGGTGGAGGTACCGTTGATTTGGCTTTATTAGATGCTGGAGGCAAGGAAATAGCCAAGCAGAGTGTGAAGGCAACGGCTCAAACAAATGTTACCTTCAATGTGGCTAATCCGCAGAAGTGGACTGCAGAAACACCTTATCTTTATACGTTGATGGCTACGCTGAAAAACGGCGCCAATACGATGGAAGTTATACCCGTGAAAGTGGGCTTCCGTAAGATTGAAATCAAGGATTCTCAACTATTGGTTAATGGCAAGGCTGTGCTTTTCAAAGGTGCTGACCGCCACGAACTTGATCCCGATGGTGGTTATGTAATGTCTCGTGAACGCATGATTCAAGATATACAGATCATGAAGAAGTTCAATATCAATGGCGTAAGAACCAGTCATTATCCTAATGACTCTTATTGGTATGATCTTTGTGACCAATATGGTATTTATGTGGTGGCAGAAGCGAATATTGAATCGCACGGTATGGGCTATGGAAAAGAAACACTGGCTATACGCGATGACTATAAATTAGCACACATGCAACGTAATCAACGCAATGTGCAACGTAATTTCAATCACCCAAGTATCATTTTCTGGTCGTTGGGAAATGAGGCAGGTTATGGCGCTAACTTCGAAGCTGCCTACGATTGGGTGAAGGCCGAGGATAGCAGTCGCCCTGTGCAATATGAGCGTGCAGGCTATGATGGTAAGAGCGACATATATTGTCCTATGTATTTGGATTATAAGAATTCTGTGAAGTATAGTGAGGATGCCAGCAAAACCAAACCTCTTATTCAGTGTGAATATGCTCATGCCATGGGTAACTCGGAAGGTGGCTTCAAAGAATATTGGGACATTATTCGTAAGTATCCAAAGTACCAAGGTGGCTTTATATGGGACTTTGTTGACCAATCTATTCGATGGGAAAAGAATGGCAAGATGATTTATGGATATGGTGGCGATTTTAATAAGTTTGATGCCAGCGATCAGAATTTCTGCGATAATGGCTTGATCAGTCCTGATCGTGTGCCTAACCCTCATATGTATGAAGTGGGCTACTACTACCAAAATATCTGGACAAAACTGGTAGATGCAGAGAAAGGTATTGTTAGTGTGTATAACGAAAACTTCTTCCGTGATCTTTCTGATTACTACATGGAGTGGTCATTGTTACACAATGGTAAAGTGCAGAAGACGGGTAGAGTGGATGATCTGAAAGTGGCACCTCAACAAACGACTACCATACAGTTGAATTATGGCGAGACTTGCAAGCATTGCGAATGGTTGCTGAATGTAAGCTATAAGTTAAAACAACGTGATGGTTTGCTGCCAATAGGTTTTGAAGTGGCAAAGGATCAGTTAGTCATTAATCCTTATCAAGGTGGATCAACAGAAATGAAGAATGCTGTTGCCAATAATGTGCCTGAAATAAAGCCTGTTGTGCAAGAGAATGATCAGAATTACTTGGTTGTGACGGGTGAGAATTTCCGTATGGAGTTCAATCGTCATAATGGCTATTTGGTAAAATATCAACTCAATGGTCAAGAGGTCCTGCTTGAAGGGGCTGCTCTTACTCCTAATTTCTGGCGCGCACCTACTGATAATGATTTTGGCGCTCGTTTACAGATGCGCTATGCCGCTTGGAAGAATCCTACTATCAGATTGAAAAAACTGACGCAAGAAGAAAAGGATGGAATGGCACTTGTGAAAGCTGAGTATGAGATGCCAGACGTGAAGGCGCAATTGGAACTTTCATACCTTATTAATAATATAGGAGCAGTGAAGGTGACACAAAAATTAGTGGCAGATAAGGAGGCAAAGGTAGCAAACTTATTCCGCTTTGGTATGCAGTTGCCAATGCCTGAATGTTATGAGAAAATAGAGTATTACGGTAGAGGTCCTATAGAGAATTATTCCGACAGAAACAATAGCACGTTCTTGGCTGTGTATCGACAGACAGTAGCAGAGCAGTTCTATCCTTATATTCGTCCACAAGAGAATGGAAACAAGACTGATATTCGCTATTGGAAGATGATAAATGAAACGGGCAAGGGAATTTGTGTCATTGCTGAACAACCATTTTCTGCTTCAGCACTTCATTATACAGTAGAATCTTTAGATGAAGGAATTGCAAAGCGACAGTTGCACTCTCATGAGATAGCACCTGCACACTTGACGAATTTCTTGATTGACAAGGCTCAGCAAGGTCTCGGTTGTATTACCAGTTGGGGTACACTGCCATTAGACGAGTATATGTTGCCTTACAAAGATTATGAGTTTACCTTCATAATTTCACCTGTAGATAACAATATTGAGTTAGACTAAAATAGTTATGAAATTGTAAAAAAGTTCAGAAAGAGTTGCTTTTCTAGCTTATATTTGTTAATTTGCACCGCTTTTTAGCGAAACTATTATAGATAGATTATTAATTTTATTATTTAATATCATGAAAGTATATCAGACTAACGAAATTAAGAACATTGCCTTGCTAGGTAGTGATGGCGCCGGGAAAACCACTCTCACAGAGTCTTTGCTCTTTGAGGGTGGTATTATAAAACGTCGCGGCAGAGTGAGCATGAAGAACACCGTGAGTGACTATTTCCCTGTAGAGCAGGAATATGGCTACTCGGTTTTCTCTACAGTATTCCATGTTGAAGCTAACGGCAAGAAGCTGAATATCATTGATTGCCCAGGAAGTGATGACTTCGCTGGTGCATATTTGACAGCTTTGAATGTTACTGATACGGCTATTCTGCTGCTTAATGGTCAGTACGGTCCTGAAGTAACTACACAGAATCACTTCCGTTATACCGAAAAGTTGGGTAAGCCAGTTATCTTCTTGGTAAACCAATTGGATAGCGATAAGTGTGATTTTGATAATTGTGTAGAGCGCCTGCGTGAAACATATGGCTCAAAGGTGGTACAGATTCAGTATCCTTTGAATCAAGGCCCCGACTTCAATTCACTGATTGATGTGCTCTTAATGAAAAAGTATACATGGGGTCCAGATGGTGGCACTCCTACTATCGAGGATATTCCTGCATCTGAGCTGGATAAAGCTACTGATCTTCATAATAAGTTGGTAGAGGCTGCAGCTGAGCACGATGAGGGATTGATGGAGAAATTCTTTATGGAAGAACCATTGAGCGAGGATGAGATGCGTATGGGTATCCGCAAGGGTTTAGCTGCTCGTGGCATGTTCCCTGTATTCTGCGTATGTGCAGTGAAGGACATGGGTGTTGGTCGCCTGATGGAGTTCTTGGGTAATGTTGTTCCTTTCGTTGACGATATGCCAGCTGTAAAGAATACAGCAGGTGAAGAAGTGGTTCCCGATCCTAATGGTCCTACTTCTATCTTCTTCTTCAAGACATCTGTTGAACCACATATTGGTGATGTGCAATATTTCAAAGTTATGAGTGGTACTCTGCATGAGGGTGATGACTTGACAAATGCAGACCGTGGCTCTAAGGAGCGTATTGCACAAATTTATTCACCAGCAGGTGCTAACCGTGAAAAGGTGGAGGCACTTGTAGCAGGTGATATAGGTTGTACCGTGAAACTGAAAGATGTGCGCGTAGGTAATACTTTGAATGGCAAGGACTGTGATTACAGATTTACCTTCATCAAATATCCTAATTCTAAGTACTCACGTGCTATCCGTCCTGCTAATGAAGCAGATATGGAAAAGATGATGGGCTTACTGAATCGTATGCATGAGGAAGATCCAACTTGGATTGTTGATCAGTCTAAGGAATTGCGTCAGACAATTCTCTATGGTCAGGGTGAGTTCCATCTGCGTACATTGAAATGGCGCATGGAGAACAATGAGAAGATGCAGATTATCTATGAAGAGCCACGTATTCCATATCGTGAAACTATTACAAAGGCAGCTCGTGCTGATTATCGTCACAAGAAACAGTCTGGTGGTGCTGGTCAGTTTGGCGAAGTGCACCTCATTGTTGAACCTTATTCTGAAGGTATGCCAGAACCGACTTTGTATAAATTCAACGGCCAGGAATATCGTATCTCTGTAAAAGGTAAGGATGAGTATCCATTAGACTGGGGTGGTAAGTTGGTATTCTACAACGCCATCGTAGGTGGTTCTATCGATGCACGCTTCATGCCTGCTATCTTGAAGGGTATTATGTCGCGTTTGGAGCAGGGACCATTAACAGGTTCTTATGCTCGCGATGTGCGTGTAATTGTTTACGATGGTAAGATGCACCCTGTAGATTCAAATGAAATTTCATTCATGTTGGCAGGCCGTAACGCCTTTAGTGAGGCGTTCCGTAATGCAGGTCCAAAGATTCTGGAGCCTATATATGATGTAGATGTATTGGTACCAGCTGATTATATGGGTGATGTGATGAGTGATTTGCAGGGACGTCGTGCAATGATCATGGGTATGGATAGTGAGTCTGGCTTCCAGAAATTGAGCGCTAAAGTACCTTTGAAGGAAATGTCATCTTACTCAACTGCATTAAGTTCACTTACTGGTGGCCGTGCATCATTTGTAATGAGTTTCTCTGGCTATGAACTCGTCCCTACCGATGTGCAGAATAAGCTTATCAAAGAGTTCGAGGAAAGCAATAAGGAAGAAGAGTAAAACTTTTACACCTTATTATATATATAGGGGCTACACCAATTATTTGGTGTGGCCCTTGTTTTTTAGTAATGTTAACGAAAAATTTCGAAAAAAATTAACAGATTGCTTGCGTCTTATACTTTGATTTCTTAAATTTGCTGCGTCTAATAGATATAAATGACATTAAATAACGCAGATATGAAGAAAACAACGATATGGATATTGGGCATTGTAATGGGACTTTCGTTCCTTAGTCTGCTATATCTTCAGATCAGCTATATAGAAGAGATGGCTACCATGCGCAACGAACAATTTGATGAGTCGGTTAAACGCGCATTGTTGGCAGCATCAAAAGATGTGGAGTCAGAAGAAGTGGACCGTTGGCTGCGTGAAGATATCTCTACTCGTGACCGCAATGCTTGGAGTCAAAGCTCTCAGAATTCAAAAACACAAGCACAAAGTTTTACTATAACGGGTCCCGATGGCTCAAAAATTGAGCTCAAGACTTTTTCGGGCAACTCACAGGAATTGCCTAAGGCAATGATATCAAGACGCCATGGTACCAAGACCATTCCGCAAACATCACGCTCAATGGCAGATTTGTTACGCAATCGTTATCTTTATCAGCGTGATTTACTGGATGAGATTGCTTGGCAAATGGTGTATAATGCTGACGTGAAACCTGTGTCGGAAAGAATCAATTTTAGGAATTTGGATAATTATATCCATTCTGGTTTGGTGGATAATGGAGTGAATCTCAGCTATCATTTCAAGGTAATTGATGGTGATGGTAAGGAGGTTTACCGTTGCTCGGATTATAACGAGAAAGGTAACGATCAGGTATATACGCAACCTTTATTCCTGAATGATACGCCTGCCCGTATGAGTATGGTGCAGGTGCATTTCCCTGGTAAGCGTGATTATATTTTTGATTCAGTGAGTTTTATGATTCCATCAGTAGTGTTTACTCTGGTGCTGTTAGTGACCTTCATCTTTACCATTTATGTCATATTCCGTCAGAAGAAACTAACCGAGATGAAGAACGACTTCATTAATAACATGACGCATGAATTTAAGACGCCAATTTCTACCATCTCATTAGCCGCTCAGATGCTGAATGACCCTGCTGTGTCGAAATCACCTACCATGTTTCAACATATCTCTGGTGTTATTAACGATGAAACCAAGCGTTTGAGACTTGAGGTTGAAAAAGTGCTGCAGATGTCTATGTTTGATCACGATAAAGCCACAATGAAGCCCAAGGAAATAGATATGAATGATTTGATTGAGGGGGTGGTCAATACCTTTGCCTTGAAAGTGGAACGTTATAATGGTAAAATAGACAGTGAATTGTTGGCTGAAGATCCTATAGTTTATGCCGATGAGATGCACATTACCAATGTTATTTTCAACCTGATGGATAATGCGGTAAAATATAAAAGAGAAGATGTGGATTTGCACCTTACTGTAAAGACGTGGAATGAGGGTAAGAAGGTGATGATTGCAGTGCAGGATAATGGTATAGGAATAAAGAAAGAAAATTTAAAAAAGATATTTGATAGGTTCTATCGCGTGCATACGGGTAATCTGCACGATGTAAAGGGATTTGGTTTGGGGTTGGCCTATGTGAAGAAAATCATTACTGACCATAATGGTACCATCAAGGCTGAAAGTGAACTGAATGTTGGGACCAGGTTTATAATTGCATTACCTTTATTTAAAATTGATTGATATGGACAACAAAGCTTTACGTATTCTTTTGTGTGAGGACGATGAAAATCTGGGCATGTTGCTCAGGGAGTATTTACAGGCCAAAGGTTATGTCGCTGATCTGTACCCTGATGGAGAAGCTGGCTACAAGGCTTTTATGAAAATTAAGTACGATATCTGTATATTTGATGTGATGATGCCTAAGAAGGATGGCTTCACATTGGCGAAGGAGGTACGTTCTGCCAATTCGGAAGTACCTATCATTTTCTTAACAGCCAAGACTTTAAAGGAGGATATCCTGGATGGTTTCAAGATTGGTGCAGATGATTATATTACTAAGCCTTTCAGTATGGAAGAGTTGACTTTGCGTGTAGAGGCAATTTTGCGCAGAGTGAAAGGCAAGAGAAATAAAGATAACAATACTTTCAAAATTGGAAAGTTTACTTTTGATATTCAGAAACAAATATTGGCAATAAATGGTGAGCAGACGAAACTTACTACAAAAGAGTCTGAGCTCTTGAATCTGCTTTGTACACATGCTAATGATGTGCTGAACCGCGACTTCGCTTTAAAGACTATTTGGATAGATGACAACTATTTTAATGCACGTAGTATGGATGTGTATATTACGAAACTGCGTAAGCATTTGAAAGCAGACCCTTCTATCGAGATTATTAATATACATGGTAAAGGTTACAAGTTGATCATCCCTGATTCAAACGAAGGATAATGTTAGGGATTACGAAACAATAAAGGCAGCTTCATAAGAAGCTGCCTTTTCTTTTCTTAACACGATTTTGTGAGGGAAGATTAGTCTGCCAAACGTTTATTGATAACGATGTAAACAATCAAGCCAACTACCATCAGGAAAAAGAGGCCACCTAATACACCATTGTTGTTAACGTTGCCGGTAAACTGGCAAGCAACCATGCCAATACCACCCAGCAGGATTAAAATCAGTCCCAGATTCTTTAAAAAGCCTTTCATTGTGTACACTATTTTTTAATTATTATTTATTCTGAGTTAAATCAATTACAAAGAAAAGCAAAATTCTTCAACGAACGAAATATTTTTAGGTAAAAATAAAAAAAACGGTCAAATTATTTTGTTTTCGCCCTTTAGAACCCTTTATTTGGCTTTTCTTGCATGCTGATGAAAATCTTTTTTAATAGATTCTGACCCATCACCAGTTCTTGGGGGGTTACTTTGGAGAGAGCCTCGCGCATAGTGGCATTAGCTACCAGAAATGCCTTCTCTTCAATGGCCTTTCCCGTTGCTGTTAGAATGATCAAATTGTTACGCTTGTCATTCTCGTCTGCTGTCCTTTTTACAAGACCTTGATTCTCTAAGCTATCAATCAGCCTAGTCATGTTTGGCTTGTCCTTGAAGGTAATGTTGCACAACTCTTGCTGTGTTACTCTATCTTTCTTCCATAATAAAGATAATATGGTGAGTTGCTCTGGTGTAATGTTAATATCAGCTTCCTTGAAGTTCATCGCAAGACGTCGGTTGATGGCTGCAGACACCCTGCCGTTTAGAAGCGCAAATATCAAAGTAATGTCAAAATCGTACTGCTCAATGTCTTTCATACATGTTTTTCTTATGAGTTTGGTTACAAAGATAAGATTTTTTTTTGTAGTTCAAAAAAATATCTCTACCTTTGCAACCGCATTTTTGCAAAACAAGTATTATTTTAATTTTTTAAACAGTATGTATCAATACGAAACCGTTTTCATTTTGACTCCCGTTTTATCTGACGAACAGATGAAGGAAGCGGTAGGAAAGTTCACTGGCATCATCACCGATAATGGTGGTACTATTGTCAATGAAGAAAGCTGGGGCTTGAAGAAGCTGGCTTATCCTATTCAGAAGAAGACAACTGGTTTTTATCAGTTGGTAGAATTTGAGGCTGATCCTGAGGTGATCGCTAAGTTAGAGGTTAATTATCGTCGTGATGAGCGCGTTCTTCGCTTTTTAACATTAAAGCAGGAAAAATATGCTGCTGAATATGCTGCTAAGAGAAGAAGTCTTAAAACTAAAAAGGAGGATTAATTATGGCACAGAATCAGAACGTTAAAGAGCAGTCTGAGATCAGATATCTGACTCCCCCTTCAGTAGATATTAAGAAGAAGAAGTATTGCCGTTTCAAGAAGGCCGGCATTAAGTATATTGACTATAAGGATCCTGAATTCCTGAAGAAGTTCCTCAATGAGCAAGGTAAGATTTTGCCTCGCCGTATCACTGGTACTTCCTTAAAGTTCCAGCGCCGTGTTGCGCAAGCTGTGAAGAGAGCCCGTCACTTGGCTTTGCTGCCTTATGTAACTGACATGATGAAATAATAAGGAGGAGATTGTATGGAATTAATTTTGAAAGAAGATGTAATCAATCTGGGTTACAAAAACGATATAGTAAAGGTGAAAGACGGCTATGGCCGTAATTTCCTCATCCCTACTGGCAAGGCTGTTATCGCTACAGAATCTGCAAAGAAGCAGTTAGCAGAAGATCTGAAGCAGCGTGCTCATAAGCTGGAAAAGATCAAGAATGAGGCTTTGGCAAAGGCTGAGCAGTTGAAGGGCGTAAGTTTGAAGATTGCTGCTAAGGTTAGCAATACTGGTACTATCTTCGGCTCTGTTGGTGCTATGCAGGTGGCTGATGAGTTGGCTAAGCTGGGCATTGAAGTTGATCGCAAAATCATCTCTGTTAAGGGTAGTGTAAAGGAAGTTGGTAACTATGTTGCTAATGTTCAACTGCACAAGGATGTGAAGGTTGAGATTCCTTTCGAAGTGGTTGCTGAGGCTGAAGAGGCTTAATATACCCCTTAAATATATATGAAGAAGGCTCTATATTGCATAGAGCCTTCTTTTGTTTTTTTTCTACTACTGGCTGGTAGGCTTTCTACTACGGGCTGACAGCTCGTTTACCCGTAGTAGAGCTTAATCCCTCTTTTACTCCCAATAAATCTTTTTACTTGTTGCGATATTTGCTATGCAGTTACTCCAATGCCTTCTATAGGTGCTTACGATGCTTTTAGCGGGTCATCGGAAAGCCTGCTATGAGTCAACGCAATATCTCCTTTACCCCCATGGCAGATACTGCGACGACTGATAGTAGCTATTTTAACAATCAGTATCAATGCTTTCGATTAAACATTAGTAATCATTCAACCATTATATTAATAATTTCTTTCCTCACACATTACTATGGTCAATTCATGCATATTATTGATGAACAAATAGGCGAGGCATATGCCTCGCCTATTATTCGATTTTGACATTAATAGAAATAATGTCTAAAGGTTGAGATTATTTATTCTCACCCAACTGTTTCTTTGCAGCATTGGCAGCATCGTCAATAGCCTGCTTAGCAGCATCCTTAGCTGCGTTGGTAACCTCTTCAGCCTTGTCCTTAGCAGCCTGTTTCAACTCTTCACCTGCCTGCTTAGCAGCATCCTTAGCTTCGTCAATAACTTCTACAGCCTTATCAGCTGCTGCCTCAGAAGCTGCTGCAGCAACTGCAGCAATAGAGTCCTTCAGATTTTGCTCATTTTTAGTAGATTCTTCATTGTTTGCTTTGTTCCCTCCGCATGAAGCGAAAGATACAGCCAGAACAGCTGCTGCCATTAATACAATCTTTTTCATAGTTCAATTGCTTTAAAAAACTAATAATTAATATTTTAAACTCTTTTCAAGAGAGAAGTCGTTATCCCTACTCTCGAAAAACGTTGCAAATATACTGCGTTTTTTTATACGTTGTTCTTCAAAAATAGGAAAAAAGTTTTTTTTGCTGTACCTTTGTGTCATGATTTGAAAGAGAGATATGATTGACGGACATATATACCAAGATAAAAAGGCTGTTTACTATACTTTAGGTTGCAAGCTGAATTTTTCAGAAACTGCTACCATCAATAAGTTGTTGCAAGAGGCGGGTATTAGGAATGCGCGTAGGGGGGAAGAAGCTGATGTGTGTATCGTAAACACTTGCTCTGTAACAGAGGTAGCCGATCGTAAATGCCGTCAAGCTATACGTCGACTTCACAGCCAGCATCCCCACGCTTTTATTGTGGTGATGGGCTGTTATGCTCAGTTGAAACCACAGATGGTGGCTAAAATACCAGGAGTTGATGTGGTGCTGGGTGCAGAGCAGAAGAAAGATTTGCTTAAATATCTGGGTGACCTGTCAAAACATAACGATGAGGGAAAAGCTTTTACTTCATCGTTGAAAGACATCCGTTCGTTTGTACCTTCATGCTCAAGAGGCAATCGTACCCGTTATTTCCTAAAGGTACAAGATGGCTGTAATTATTTTTGCACATATTGTACCATTCCTTTTGCTCGGGGCAGAAGTCGTAACGGAAGCATCGCTTCGCTGGTAGATGATGCTCGCAAGGCTGCTCTTGAAGGGGGCAAGGAGATTGTAATTACGGGGGTGAACATTGGTGATTTCGGACAGACCACTGGTGAGAGTTTTTTGGATTTAATCAAGGCACTGGATGATGTAGAGGGCATTGAGCGCTATCGCATTTCTTCAATTGAACCTGATTTGCTGACAGATGAAATCATCGATTTTGTGGCACATTCAAAACACTTTATGCCGCATTTCCATATCCCATTACAATCGGGGTGCGATGAGGTACTGAGGCTAATGCATCGCCATTATGATAGGGCCTTGTTTGCCCATAAAATAGAGCGTATCAAGCAATTAATGCCACATTGTTTTATTGGCGTGGATGTGATGGTGGGCACGCGAGGCGAGAAACAAGAGTTTTTCGATGATTCATACCAGTTCATCAAAAGTTTGGATGTAACCCAACTTCATGTATTCAGCTATTCAGAACGCCCAGGCACGAAAGCTTTACAAATTGATTATGTAGTACCTCCTCAGGTAAAACATGAAAGAAGTCAGCAATTGCTCGATTTGTCGGATGCAAAGACAAAAGCTTTCTATCGTCAATTCGTGGGACAGCAAATGCCTGTATTATTGGAAAAATCTAAGAATGGACAACCGATGCATGGTTTCACCCCAAATTATATAAGGGTAGAAGTGGCAAATCGTCCTGAGTTAGATAATCATATAGTGATAGTGAAATTGGGTGACCTGAATGAAGTAGGTGATGCCTTAATTGGGGAAATAATGGAATAATGAATGCACAATACATAAAATATTGGTTTGCGAATACAAGTATGCGGCTCATGGCAATGTTGCCGTTCAGGGCATTATATGTGTTATCTGATTGTTTGTATGTGTTGTTACATGATGTGGTGCGTTATCGCAGAAAGGTCGTAAGAATGAACCTACAAAACTCTTTTCCTGAAAAAAGCCAAAAGGAGTTGCGCAATATAGAGCATAAGTTTTACCATTATCTTTGTGATTACTTAGTTTCTGAAGTTAAATTGGCCCAGTTAAAGCCACAGAGTATCATTGATCGCATGAGCTATGATAACCTTGATGTTTTTGCTGATAGGGCAGAGCAAGGCAGGGATATTGCGTTACTTATACCTCATTATGGTTTTTATGAGTGGCTTATTAATTTGAAATTCTTTGTGCCTGAAAAATATCAGATCTTGCACATTTATAAGCCTTTGCATAATCCTTATATAGATGAGATGTTAAAGCGTATGCGTTCAAAATTTGGAGGCGTGAATGTGGCAAAACATTCAACGGTACGATCCGTGATAAAACTGCACAAGGATGGCGCAAATTTTGGAGTGGGATTCATAACAGATCAATCACCTAATAAAACAGAAGCAAAGTATTGGACAACGTTCTTGAATCAAGATACCGTATTCATGGATGGGGCTGAAAAAATAGCTAAAATGCTAGATATGAGTGTGCTGTATGCAGATATTCATTATATTAAGCGTGGCTATTGGCAAGTACACTTTGATGTGATTACCGATGCACCGAATAAAACAAAGGATGGTGAAATTACAGAAGTTTTTGCCAGGAAATTAGAGCAAACCATACGTCGTGATCCTTCATATTGGTTCTGGAGTCATAAACGTTGGAAAATTAAGAGATAATAAGCAGTTTGCCTCTCATCCCTTTCTTCTTTATAAAGGAGAAGAGTCTGGAAAAAGGTAGAAGAGGTATGATTATGTATGATATGGCTAAAGTAGCAATAGTGATATTAAGTTGGAACGGTAGCGATATGCTTCGTTCTTTCTTGCCTTCTGTCATTAAGTATAGTCAGGGCGAGACAGACATTGTTGTGGCTGACAACGGTTCAGAAGATGAAACATTAAAGCTACTTGCTACTTCATTCACCTCTATTAAAGTTATATCGTTGGATAAGAATTATGGCTTCGCTGAAGGTTATAACCGTGCTTTGCAAGAGGTGGAGGCTGAATATGTGGTGTTGCTAAATTCTGATGTGGAAGTTACTGAGCATTGGCTCTCTCCGTTAGTTTCGTTTATGGATGCTCATCCAGAGGTGGCAGCATGTCAACCTAAAATTCGCAGTTATCGTAATAAAACATATTTTGAATATGCTGGAGCAGCCGGAGGTTTCCTTGATTGCTATGGCTATCCATTTTGTCGTGGTCGTATCCTCAATACGGTAGAACAAGATAAAGGACAATATGACTCACCTATGCGTGTGTTTTGGGCAACTGGGGCTGCTATGCTAATACGCCTAAAAGATTATCGTGAAATGGGTGGATTAGATGATCGTTTCTTTGCTCACATGGAGGAAATTGACCTTTGTTGGCGATTGAATGCAAGGGGTAGGGAAGTTTGGTGTATTCCTGAGAGTACAGTCTATCATATGGGTGCAGCAACATTGAAACGTGAAAACCCTCGCAAAACTTTCCTAAACTTTCGTAACAACCTACTGATGTTATATAAAAACTTACCTGATGCTGAGTTGCGGAGTGTAATGCGTAAACGTTATTTTCTCGATTATTTAGCTGTGGTCTCTTTCTTAGTGAAAGGCCAGCTCGCGAATGCCAAAGCTGTTTGTCAGGCGCGCAAGGCTTATCGACAAATGTACCCCGACTTTTTCATCTCTCGCAACCTGAATATGCTGGCGATGGTAAAGTCGCCTGTCCAATCCCGATGGCACAAAAGTATTTTATGGGCATACTATGTGCAATTCAAACATAAATACGCTAAGCTTTAGTGCTTATTTTTCTATAATTTAGAAAGCAAAAGACTTCTATCTTTTATTTGGAATCAATTCCACAAAGACTTTTACTCCAGCATAGATTACTTTCAGAGGACAATTATCCTTATGGTAGTACTAAATGAATAGCTGAGCTATGAATGTCTGCCTTCATCGGCGGATTGAGTTTCTCTAAAAGGATATCAACTGAGAGAATTTGAGGAAAGTCAGTAAGAAGGCGATTGGCAATTCTTCCAGTGACATGTTCCAAGAGGTTGGAGTGCTTTTGCATCTCAGCTTTCACAACATCATATACCTTGGCATAGTTAATGGTGTCAGCAATGTCATCGGATAGCATGGCTGAGGATATATCCACCTGGAGTATAAGATTAACTACGAAATCATTGCCTACCACGGCTTCTTGGGGAAGAATGCCGTGGTAAGCAGTGAAATGCATGTCTTTCAATATTATCTCACTCTTCATATATTTCTTAGCCTCTGCCAGTATTGTTTATCAAACTGATAATTTTGTTATTTAAATTATCAGCCTGTAGCAATTCTTCTATGGTTAGGTGCATACGATAGCGCCAGTAGTGTTTTACAATGGCTGGTATGTTGATGCGTTCATCTTGTCCATCGGGTAAACGTATTTCGCCATCTATAGAAAGCCAGTCTTGCAATGATGGTACACAAAGCATAGAATTACTATGGAGATGGGCATCTATAATATCTTCGCAAATCTGTGGTGTAGCAGTAGATGGTGCAAAACCTGATTTCCCCATGACCATGTTATAATAGCGTTGTGTAATCTGTGGGTTTTCTTCCCACCAGCCACGCATGGTTGACATATCGTGTGTAGAGATTGTGCATACAGAACGATATGGATATTGATTTGGATTGCCAAACTCTGTGCCAAGTTTCTTAGGCATTCGTTGAATCTCCAAGGAGAGTATGCGCAAATCATTCATCACGGTAGGGACACAATCTGGAATCATACCTAAGTCCTCACCACATACCAACATATTTGTGCATTGAGTGAGCTGAGGCAATTTTTTCATCGCTTGCTCTCGCCAGAACTCATTGTGGCGTTGGTAATAATAATGATTGTATAGGTTGATGAATGCTTGTTTTTCATCATCACTCAAGGTTTGGAATATATAGTCATTCTGGACGCTGATACGTGGATGGAAGCGATTGTTGTCTTGACGGTCACGCAAGAACAATACATCACTGATAAGGCTATACAATCCTTCACGAATCTTTATGCTGTTATCGTCCGTTTTACCCTTGAAATAAGCTTCTACTTGTCGTTGGGTCGCAAACTCAGGTTTCATCCTGTAGATCTCAAAAGCGCTTGTGGAATCTAAAAACGTTTGCTTTACATAATTGGTATGCTCGCCAAAGATTGAACTTAAGAAGCTTTCGTGTATGTATGGCTTTGTAAAGAATTCTTCGTTAAAGTGTAAACCGAAACTCTCAATTTCCTCGGGTGTCATAGGCATGGAAGGAACAAATTGGCCTAACAGTCCATGAACAGCGTGGCTTGGCATCTCCCAGATGCGGAAGAATCCTAATATGTGATCTATGCGATAGGCGTCAAAATATTCGCTCATTTTGCGGAATCGTTTCATCCACCAAGCATAGTTATCTTTCTCCATTACGTCCCAGTTATAAGTGGGGAATCCCCAATTCTGACCATTGACAGAGAAATCGTCTGGTGGTGCTCCTGCTTGTCCGTTGAGATTGAAATAATGTGGTTCTGTCCAAGCCTCTACACTGTTGCGGCTAATGCCTATAGGTATATCACCTTTTAGCACGACTCCTTGCTTGCGTGCATATGAAGTTACAGCTGATAGCTGACGGTCAAGGTGAAATTGAATGAAATAGTAGAGGGCTATTTCGTGGAAAGCTTTGCTCTTGCTACTGCATAGCTTGGCTATCTCTTCAGGATCGTATTTTTGGTATTTAGGCCATTCGCGGAAATTTGGCGTGCCATATTTGTCGCGTAAATAGCTAAAAGCGGCATATGGCACCAACCAGCTCTGGTTGTTTAGGAAAAAGGCTCCAAAAGCAGGAGAGCTCATGGTAGCTTCGCCATCTTGCTTGAATAATAGTTTAAAGAATTCCCACTTAGCATTGTTTACTGCCTCATAGTCAATCTGAGGTAAATTATTCAATTTGCCTCTCAAGTCATTGAAGTATGCCTGTTTTTCACTTTTAAGCGTTCCCATTTGGCGCAAATCTGCGTACATAGGGTGTATAGCATAAATAGATATGCTGTTGTATGGATAGGAATCAGTCCATGTTTTAGTGATAGTTGTATCGTAGATTGGTAAGATTTGCACCATCTTTTGGTGCGTTTTTGCTGCCCAATCTACCATTAATTTCAAATCACCAAAGTCTCCCACTCCGAAACTTCCTTTTGAGCGTAAAGAAAATACAGGTACTGCCACACCGGCACCTTTCCATGGCTGAAGATTAAACATTGCATAGCGATCGCCATACACAACAGTTCCCTTTTCTTCTAATTCTGGCTCTGTTAATAATCGATTGGGATTATCTTCCCATCCCAGAAATTCTTTCGTTTTAACATCCACCAACACAAACTTATACTCTATAGGGAACTGCAATTTGTTGGCATCTACTTCTATTTGCCATTCAGGATAATAGGTGTCGCTCATCACCATTGCCTTTTCTGGGTTCCAGTTGCCAAATACTTCTTGGTTACCACAAATGGCAAGGCGTACATTTGTTTTAGTAGGCAAATATGCTTTAATGACGATGCCACGAGGTGGCGTTGGCAATCCTTGACTACGTTTACTATGTGCAGTCCATGCTTCTGTAAAGGCCGATGAATAAAGATAACTGTTGTTTGGTAAGTCTTTCCAACTATCCATCAATGTATATACCTTTCCTTTCAGATTATGAGCATGAAGCACTCTCGGAAAAGCATGCCATTCCTGACGTACAATTTCTTTGTCACGGCCAATAAGGTAGTGATACTTGATGAGTTTAGTAGAACTTACTTTTACTTCTAATGCAACAGACCACCTAATGCCATCATTTGTGGAAAGAGCAACAGCTTGTTCAATGTTGTCATTACCTAATTCGGGCATGTTGCCCACGACTTTTACTTCTTCGCCCCAATGGGTACGGTATTCGATATTAAATTTAAGTATCATAAAAAACACAATAGCTACAATTGATTATGCAATTATATTAAATTTTTTGCACAATCTTGCAGCTATTGCTAAGATATTTTTCTTTCTTTACAAAAAAAAGTAGAAAAAAGTGGTTAACCACACCTTGAAGCACCGCATGTGGTACAAATCAAGCATCCTTCTTGGTAAACCAATGTTTCGCTGCCACAGTTAGGGCACTTCTGACCTTTGGCTACTGTTCCATCGGCAATATATTTCTTCAAGGCTCTTTCTACGCCATTCTTCCAAGTGTTAATATTTTCGCTGTCGAGCTCTAATTGCCCTACTAAACGGATGACACGATCGATAGGCATTCTGTAGCGCAATACACTGGAGATAAGTTTTGCATAGTTCCAGTATTCTTTGTTGAATTTTTCTGAAAGCCCTTCGATGGTTACTTTATATCCTCGCTTGTTCTCAAACTGGAAATCGTAGCGCTTATTACCATTTTCATCAACATTCTTGATAATATATCCACGTGAAATGGATTTTGGCAGCATGATGCCTTCTTCGTCATCCAGCACACCCGTGAATATTTCGTAAGGGTAACCATCAAGCAAGCCTACGAATGCCACCCATTTCTCTTTGTTGTTTTGGAAACGCACAACATCTGCTTCAAGAATCTTAGGACGAACTTCTACTACAGTCGGTTGAATGCATGGCACAGCTTCTTTCTTCTCTTCTTTCTTAGTAGAGAGCAATACACCAGCTCGTGAACCATCGCGATACACGGTACATCCCTTGCAGCCACATTTCCAAGCTTCCACATATAAGGTGTTTACCAATTCCTCATCTACATTATTAGGTAAATTGATTGTGACACTGATACTATGGTCAACCCATTTCTGTATGCGTCCTTGCATCTGGACTTTTTGCAGCCAGTCAATATCGTTTGAAGTAGCTTTATAATAAGGAGATTTCTCTACCAAGGCGTCTAACTCTTCTTGTGAATATCGTTTGTTGGTATCGAATCCATTCACTTGCATCCAGGTTTTAAACTTAGGATGGAATACAATATATTCTTCGAATGCATCTCCAGTCTCATCAACGAAATCAACATGCACATTGGTGTCGTTAGGATTAACTTTCCTACGGCGTTTGTAAACAGGCATGAATACAGGCTCAATTCCCGACGAAGTTTGGGTCATCAAACTTGTTGTGCCCGTGGGGGCAATAGTAAGACAAGCAATGTTGCGTCGTCCATATTTTTTCATGTCTTCATAAAGAGCAGGATCTGCATCAGCCAAACGCTTTATAAACGGATTATTCTCTTCGCGTTTATAATCGAAAACCTCAAAAGCTCCACGTTCTTTTGCCATCTCAACTGATGAACGGTAGGCATTTAGGGCGAGTGATTGTTGTACTTGTACGGAGAAGTCAATAGCTTCTTTTGTGCCATAGCGCAGTCCCATAGCAGCAATCATGTCTCCTTCTGCTGTGATTCCTACACCTGTGCGACGTCCCATTCCGCTCTTTTTGTATATCTTTTCCCACAGCTCCAATTCTGTATGTTTTACATTATCGTCCTCAGGATCACTCTTGACCTTTTGTAAAATCAACTCTATTTTTTCTAACTCAAGATCAATTATGTCATCCATAATTCGTTGTGCCAATTTCACATGTTTTTTGAATAAATCGAAGTCAAAATAAGCTTCAGTTGTGAAGGGCTTTACTACATATGAATACAGATTAATTGCCAATAGGCGGCAAGAGTCATAGGGGCATAGAGGTATCTCACCACATGGGTTGGTGGCTACAGTGCGGAATCCCAGATCTGCATAGCAATCAGGGATTGACTCACGCAGAATTGTATCCCAGAACAATACACCAGGTTCAGCCGACTTCCATGCATTGTGAACTATTTTCTTCCATAAAGCATTAGCATCAATATCTTTTTTTACTTTGGGGTCATCGCTGTGAATAGGATATTGTTGAGTGTAAGGCTTGTTTTCCAAAGCAGCTTGCATAAACTCATCGTCAATTTTGACAGAAACATTCGCTCCAGTTATTTTTCCATCGGTCATTTTAGCATCAATAAATGCCTCTGAATCTGGGTGCTTTATGGCTACTGTTAACATTAAGGCGCCACGTCGACCGTCCTGTGCCACTTCTCTGGTAGAGTTTGAATAGCGTTCCATAAAAGGAACAAGACCTGTTGATGTAAGGGCAGAATTCTTAACAGGTGATCCTTTCGGACGAATATGTGATAAGTCATGGCCTACACCACCACGTCTTTTCATCAACTGCACTTGCTCTTCATCAATTTTAAAAATGGCACCATAGGAATCTGCTTCACCGTCAACCCCTACTACAAAACAATTGGATAGTGAGGCTATTTGATAATCGTTGCCAATTCCTGTCATTGGACTACCTTGAGGAACGATGTATTTAAAATGATCCATCAAATCAAATAGTTCCTGCGAGCTCAGTGGGTTAGGATATTTCTTCTCTATACGAGCCAGTTCATTGGCAATACGCCAATGCATGTCTTCTGGTGATTCTTCATAGATGTTTCCAAATGAATCTTTTACAGCATATTTGTTGACCCAAACACGGGCAGCGAGTTCATCGCCTTCGAAGTATTTTAGTGAAGCTTCGAATGCTTGATCGTAGGTATAAATCTGTTTCTCCACGGTATAAGCTAAGAAAAAAATATTATTTGTTTTTTAATGCAATACGGATTTCTTCCAGTTCTTCATGGAATTTTTTGTCAACCTCTTCCAATTCCTTAATTGTTTTGAATGCATGAAGTACTGTAGCATGATCTCTGTTGCCAATGAGCTTGCCAATGCGGGCTGTTGAAAAATCTGTGTAGTCTTTGGCAAGGAACATTGCAATTTGTCGCGCTTGCACAATCTCATGTTTTCGAGATTTGGTATGGATAGAAGCAATATCCAGACCATAATGCTTGCATACGGTTTCCAAGATATCGTCGATAGTAATTTCTCTCTTTTCTACGCAAGAAAGTTTATTTACTGTCTGTCTAGCCAATTCTAAATCGATATCCTTGTTAAATATAGTGGCTTGTGCCATCAATGAAATGGCAATCCCTTCTATGTCTCTTACACTACTTGTTACATGCTCGGCAACAAAGTCAATAACATTCTCAGGGAATTTCCAGCCATCACGTTGTACTTTACTACGTAAAATATCTTTACGCAAATCAAGCGATGGCTTTTCAATCTCTGCTACCATACCCCATTTGAAACGTGTAATCAAACGGTCTTCTAGGCCTTGTAGCAGCATGGGAGCTCTATCGGCTGTCATAACCAGTTGTTTACCATTTTGGTGTAACTGATTAAATATATAGAAAAATGTGTTTTGTGTTTTAGTGGTTCCAGCAAATTCTTGAATATCATCAATAATCAGCACGTCAATGGTCTGATAGAAATTAATAAAATCATTCAAGGTATTGTTCCTAACCGAATCGGTGTATTGAACCTTAAACAAATGTGCTGATACATAAAGAACACGAGCAGCAGGATTCAATTCCTTTACTCTCAAACCTATGGCATTGGCAAGATGTGTCTTTCCAACTCCAGATGTACCATATATAAAATAAGGATTAAATGTCTTTCCTGGATTCATTGCAACTGCCTCAGCCACGCTACGTGCCAGCTTATTGCTCATACCCTCTATGAAGGTGCTGAAATTACAATTTGGGTTGAGGTGTGGGTCCAGTTCGCTGACAATGCCTTGTGGCAGACCTTTATTAGTAATAGGTTTAGATGGATGAAGCAAGATGGTGCGTTGAGTGGACTTATAATCAACAGTAGTATGGGTGTCTTGAACTACCATAACTTGGTATTCCAAATTAGTACCCTCACCAAAATACTTATATAACACCTTTCTTAATAAATCAATGAACTGCTCTTCCAAAAATTCATAATAATATTGGCTAGGAACACTGATGTGTAAGGTGTTGTTCTCGTATTTTAATGGTACAATAGGGGCAAACCATGTTTGGAATATCTGTTCGTTAACATTATCCTTAATAGTTTGCAGACATTTTGACCAAAGGGAGGCAAAGTCCACACGTTGTACTATATGTTCACCTTGATTCGTCATTTGCTTTTTTCTTGAGTACAAAGATGGGAATCTTATTTCAAAAAAAAAAATGTAATTTTTCCTTGGAAATATAGTCCAAACCTCAAGGCGTTATGTTTCAATGCCTTGGGGTAATATTTGCTTAAAAAGCTTCAAGAGCTGGTGTTATTATTTTTATACAATGTTGTTTATCAGATATTTATAAATCATTCAAAAGGGGAGAATTATATTGGGTTTATATCTTTGTAAAGGTTTCGCGTAATCCCCCAATATAATTAGTTTTGCAACTTTTTTCCCTCCTATTCGTTATTCGTATTTATTTAGATAAAATCTAAATTAATGTTTGTCGTCCTTTTCCTTTTTTCCAAAAATGGAGAAATGTACGTAGCGCTTTGGATGGTTTTGTAAGTCATTAAGCAAGTTAGCAGCGTTGACTGCTGTTTGGTTCAAATTGTTATATAGTGAAGGGTCGTTCAAGAGTAAACCTACTGTGTTATCCTGGCGTTCCAGTTTTTCTGTAATTTGTTGAACATTGGCTAAAGTCTGGTCCACTTTGTTCATAGTCGCAGCATAGTCAATTTGTTTGAGGTTGCCACTAATAACAGAAAAGTTGTCGCTTATTTCATGCAACTTTCCTGTCAGCTGAGGTATATCATTATGCATGATCCGTTCCAGTTGTTTGCTGTTGTTATTGAGGCTTGCTGTAAGACTTTCAACATTGTGCAGCGTAGCAGGTATGGCAGGGTCGGACAATATTTTATTTAAAGACACCATGATGGAATCTAATTTAGGCAACATCTTTTCTAAAGTAGGTATCATTGCTGCTGCTTTGCCTAAGGCACCTGCATTTACACTGCCACTAATAGTATCTCCGTAATTCAGCTTTTCCCGCGGGTTGTTGGATAAAAGAAGGTTTAGCTTCACTGCTCCTAACAAATCTGCCTGTAGTTCTGCAGTTGATCCTTTTGGAATACGCAATGAAGGATCCACGTCAATTTCTGCTATTACATTACCAGGGTGAATATAGTCATATTGTAGGTCGCTAACTATACCTACTTTGAAACCATCGGCAAAGACAGGACTAGATTTTGCCAATCCGTTGATGTCCTCAAACTGCACATAAAAAAAATTGCTAGGTTTAAAAAGACTGACTCCTTTTAGGTAATTAATACCATATATTAATAATAGTAAGGCTGCGATGCCTGCAATTCCTATTTTTACTTCCTTATTAAATCCTTTCATAAAAGTATGTTGAATAATTATTCTATTTGTTCTTGTTTTGCATAAATTCTTTAATGGCCTCATTCACATTCATCTTTTTGTCTTGTTTAAAGGCAATAATAAAAGCATCCTTGAATTTGGCTGTAGCTTCTTTAAGTTTTCTTTTTACTTCATTGTAGTTGGTTGAAGCTGCATATGTATATTTATAAGTACCATTCTCAATGTAATATTCCACCGGTTTCAATCCTTTTAGGCGCTTGTCGTTGTCGCTCAACTTGGTTTTAGAAAGTAAAATTTGAATTTTGAACACAGGTACATCGCTGTTAGTGGCAGTCACCTTTTGTGATTCTTCTTTTACTTTATTGTTATTGGATGGTTTTGCCTTTGTTGAAATAGCATTACTGCGTGTGTTTTTCTTGGGTGTCTCTTTTTGAGAAGCACTCTTGTTAGTTGGCGTATTTACGTTTGCTATAGGTCTCACTTCTTCATCTTCTTGGATACTATCCAATGATGGGGAAGTGTTATTTATACTAGATTCTCGAGCCTGCTGCTCTGTCTTATAAGCGATAAAAGCATTGAATATGCTATTAGCCATTGATGTTTTGCCAGCTTCACTGTTAAGGTATTTTTCTTCAACAGGTGTTGATATGAAACCTAATTCAATTAAAACACTAGGCATTGATGTGGCTCTAAGCACCAGAAATCCTGCTTGATGTACTCCACTATCAATGCGTTTACTGCTACTTTTAAATTGTTGCTGTATCATTGAGGCAAAGTGCACACTTTGTGACATAAATTGGTCTTGCATGAACTCAAAAATGATATATGACTCAGAAGAGTTGGGGTCAAAACCAGCGTAGCGCGTTTTATAATCATCTTCGTATAAAATCACAGCATTCTCACGTTTTGCAACTTCAAGGTTAGCATCGCTACGTGCCAAACCTAGTGTCCATGTTGATGCTCCTCTTGCAGTATGGTTTTTGGCTAAAGCATTGGTGTGAATAGAAATAAATAGATCGGCTTTGGCCTCGTTAGCTATTTCGGCTCTTCTGTTTAGATTAACAAAAACATCGGTTTTGCGGGTGTAGATTACTTTTACATCATTGCATTTACTTTCAATGAGTTTTCCTAGTTTGAGTGCTACGCCTAAATTGATATTTTTCTCTTTTGCCGTTTTCCCTACAGCCCCTGAATCATGACCACCATGACCAGCATCAATTACTACCACAAAGTCTTTAGCAGCAACGGTTAGGCTGATAAAACAAAGCAAATATGCTATCCCTAATATGTGTCTATAAGATACCATAATAACAAACGCACTGCAAATTTAATTCAAAAATACTGAAAACTTGCTTTATTCTTTAGCTTTTATCACTAACATTTGTATTTTTGCACAAAAAATAAGAATTTATGGACGTAAAATCATTCCCCTATACTATTATTAATAAATATTATCCTGAAGATAATCAGTTAAGATATATTTTGCTGACACATAGTGAGCAAGTGGCTAAGAAATCTTTACAAGTGGCAAATGCACATCCAGAGCTTCAACTCGACAGTAAGTTTTTAGAAGAAGCTTCATTGTTGCACGACATTGGTATTTTTCTTTGTGATGCTCCTGCAATTCAATGTTTCGGTTCTTATCAGTACATTTGTCATGGTTATTTGGGAGCAGAATTGATGCGTCGAGAGGGTTATGAGCGACATGCTTTAGTATGTGAGCGTCATACCGGAGCAGGACTTTCACTTTTACAAATTCAAGATAAGAATTTGCCTGTTCCTCATCGTGACATGCTGCCTGTTAGTATTGAAGAGCAAGTAGTATGTTTTGCAGATAAATTTTACTCTAAAACCAAACTAGCAGAGGAAAAGACGGTAGAACAGGCTCGTAAAAGTCTTTTCAAGTTTGGCGAAGAAGGTGTAGTACGTTTTGATGGTTGGTGTAAGATGTTCCTCTAAGAACTAAAAAACCGTTAAATGTGCGAGAGTTATTTATAAAATAACTATTTTTGTACATTTGTGGAATTTGTTGCCATGAGTAATTTAAGATAAACTGTTGAGATTTAGAACTGTAATATTGTTTTTAGCTGTAGGAGCGTTTTTGTTTTGGTCATTAGATGCTAATGCTCAACATCGTCGCAATACTCGAGTGTCACCGCTTGCACCCGAAGCATTGGCTACTGTTTCTCCGTCCGATTCATTGTCGCTTGATTCTTTGGCTACAAATGGTTTGTCCACAGACACAATCCCAAAACGACAGGAAACAATTACTGCACCTGTAGATTTCGAAGCTGCCGATTCTATTGTCTTTACACAAAATGGCTTTGCTCATCTTTATGGGGAGAGTAAAGTGGCCTATGAACAAATCAACCTGACCGCAGATGTTATTTCAATGAATATTGATAGTACTACGGTTTTTGCTTACGGGCGTGAAGATTCATTAGGTACGGTAAAGGGTAAACCTGTCTTCACAGAAGGTGATACGCCCTACGAAACTAATCAAATCCGTTATAATTTTAATAGCAAGAAAGGTGTTATCAGTAATATAGTTACTCAGCAGGGTGAAGGATATGTGATTGGTAATAACGCTAAGAAAGGAGCAAATGATGAAATTTATCTGAAGCAAGGTATTTATACCACGTGTGACAACCACGACCACCCTCATTTTTATATGAAAATGACTTATGCCAAGGTGCGTCCCAAAAAGAATGTGGTGACTGGTCCTGCTTATCTAGTGGTGGAAGATGTGCCTTTACCTCTTGCTGTGCCATTTTTCTTCTTCCCTTTTAATAGTACCTATTCGTCTGGTATATTGATGCCTACTTATATGGATGATTCCAACCGTGGTTTTGGTCTAACTAATGGAGGCTACTATTTTGCTATTAGTGATAAGATGGATCTAGCTTTACGTGGCGATATTTTCACCAAAGGATCTTGGCGCATTGATGCTACGACGAATTATGTGAAACGTTATCGTTATTCTGGAAATTTCCAAGCTAATTATCAGGTTACCAAGATGGGTGATAAAGGATTGCCAGACTATTCTGAAACCAAAGATTTTAAAATCGTATGGTCACATCGCCAGGATGCTAAAGCCAATCCAAATACTACATTTACTGCCAGCGTAAATTTCTCGACCAGTAGTTATGAAAAGACCAATATAGGTAACTTGTATAATGCGCAGGCCATGGCACAAAACACGAAGACGTCAAGTGTGAGTTACTCACGTAATTTCCCAGATCAGAAACTCAATATTTCACTTTCAACAAATATTGCACAAACTACTCGTGACTCATCTGTCTCTATAACCTTACCAGATCTCAATATTGCGTTATCAACTATTTTCCCTTTCAAACGTAAGCACCCTGTGGGTAATGAACGTTGGTATGAAAAGATTTCTTTGCGTTATAGTGGCCGTTTCTCTGCTAGCATTAATACCAAAGACAATCTTATTTTCAAGAAAAACTACATCAAAGACTGGCGTAATGGTATGAAGCATGAAATTCCTATAAGTGCTACCTTTACATTGTTCAAATATTTCAACGTTACACCTAATTTCAGCTATACAGAACGCTGGTACTCACAGAAGATAAAAAAAGACTGGGATCCTGTAAATCAGCAAGTGATCAATACTGATACAATCTATGGCTTTCATCGTGTATATAACTATACAGGTAGTATTAGTGTTAATACTAAGATATATGGCATGTATCAGCCCATGTTTATGAAGAAGAAACAAATTCAGATTCGTCACATTATTACTCCTGAGGTATCGATGAGCGCGACACCTGACTTTGGCTCCTCTCGCTATGGATATTACAACAATTATGTTCGTCGCGATCTAAATGGAACGCCTCGTGATACAGTCGTTTATTCAATGTATGAAGGGGCATTGTTTGGTGTACCAAGTCGCGGCAAGAGTGGCGTGGTAAGTTTTCGTCTTAGCAATAATTTAGAGATGAAGTATCGTGACAAGAATGACAGTATCAAAAAGGTGAGTCTTATTGATGAGTTAGGTATGGGCATCTCATATAACTTTGCTGCAGAACAAAAGCCTTGGAGTGACTTATCGATGAATCTTCGTTTGAAACTTACGAAGAACTATACATTTAGTATGAGTACTTCATTTGCCACTTATGCTTATGAATTCGACAAGAATGGTAATGTTATTGTGGGTAATCGTACAGAGTGGTCTTATGGGCGTTTTGGACGATTCCAAGGCTATGGAACTTCGTTTAATTATACCCTTAACAACGACACATTCAAAAAACTTTTTAGCAAAAAAGATAAGGATAAAGATGATAGGAAGGAGGGGAATAATCCACCGGATTTGGGTGATTCATCTGATCCTGATCCTGATGTGCCTCAATCTAAACGTAAAGTACAGGCTGCTACAGATGACGATGGTTATCAAAAACCCAATATTCAGTGGTCGGTTAATTTGAGTACAGGTTTCAATATACGTGAAGACCGTTCTAAGCCTATCAATAAACGCACTATGCGTTATCCCTACAAGATTAGCTTGAATGCGCTCAATATAAACGGCAATCTAAAACTTACGAACAAATGGATGCTGAATTTCAATACGGGCTATGACTTTGAGACCAAAAAGATTGTACAGACTTCTTTCAACATCAGTCGCGATTTGCACTGTTTTACCATGACGGCTGCTATATCTCCCTTTGGTCAATACAAGTATTATAACTTTACTATCCGTGCTACAGCCAGCATCTTGCAAGATTTAAAATGGGATCAGCGTAGTCAGACTCAAAGCAATATTCGTTGGTACTAATAGCTTGATAAATACTAGTATAAGAACTTTTTAGGATAGATAAGTTTTTCTTATCTAAAATCTTTACCATATAATAGGTTCGATGCCATGCTGTTGTAGGTAGTTATTAGCAAGGCTGAAGTGGTGGTTGCCAAAGAAACCACGATAAGCGGATAGTGGTGATGGATGTGCAGAGGTAAGCACAAGGTGTTGCTGACGGTTGATAAAGGCTCCTTTCTTTTGCGCATAGCTGCCCCACAGGATGAATACTACATGTTTTTTTTCTGCATCTAACGTTCTAATTACAGCATCGGTAAATGTTTCCCATCCCTTGTTTTGGTGAGAACCTGCTTGATGCTCTCGTACAGTAAGTGTGGCGTTGAGCAGTAGAACTCCTTGTTTTGCCCACCGTGTCAGGTTACCACTGCTGGGGATAGATGCGCCTGTGTCATCATGAATTTCCTTAAAAATGTTCACCAATGATGGAGGGAAATCTATTCCATCGTTCACAGAAAAACACAATCCGTGAGCTTGTCCCGGCTCATGATAGGGGTCTTGTCCTATTAACACTACCTTTACATTGTCGAATGGACAAAGGTTGAAAGCGTTGAAAATGAGTTTACCTGGAGGATAGATACGAAATTGTTGGTATTCTTTACGGACAAAATTAGTCAGTTGCTCAAAATAAGGCTTGTCAAACTCAGGTTGCAGTCTTACTTTCCAGCTTTCTTCAATTTGTACATTCATACCATTTATTATTGAAGTGACCTGGGCGGGATTCAAACCCGCGACCTTTGGAACCGGAATCCAATGCTCTATTCAGCTAAGCTACCAGGCCAATAATTGTATTGCAAAAGTAAGCAAATAGTTTGCATCCACCAAATCTTTCCTGTCAATAAAAACACTTTATTCCTTTCATAATGATGATAATTTGACCTAAGATATAGAAAAACACACTGCATTTTGTCAAATAATTGCCCAAATCTTGAACACCTATCAATATAATTTGTATCTTTGCCTCGCAAATTAAAAAGAATGATGGTAAAAAGATGAGTTATTTTATAAAACCTACCAACTATAGACCTCTGCTTGATATGCGCCAAACAGAACAAGGCATAAAGCAGATAAAAGATTTTTTTCAGGTGAATCTGTCATCGGAGCTACATTTGAGGCGCGTTACAGCCCCACTCTTTGTGTTGAAGGGTATGGGCATTAACGATGACCTCAACGGTGTGGAACATGCTGTAAGTTTCCCAATTAAAGACTTGGCCGGAGCTCAGGCTGAGGTGGTTCATTCACTTGCCAAATGGAAACGTCTTACGTTGGCAGAGTATAAGATTGAGCCAGACTATGGTATTTATACTGATATGAACGCCATTCGAGCAGATGAAGAGTTGGGTAACCTGCACTCATTGTATGTTGACCAGTGGGATTGGGAGCGTGTCATAACACCAGAAGAGCACAATGTAGAGTTCCTTAAAGATGTAGTAATCCGCATTTATGCTGCCATGCGACGTACAGAATATATGGTATTTGAAAACTATCCAGAAATTACTCCCTTGTTACCTAAGAAGTTACATTTTATTCATTCTGAAGAATTACGTCAACTTTATCCAGATCTGACTCCAAAGGAGCGTGAGAATGCTATTACCAAGAAATTTGGTGCAGTGTTCATCATAGGCATTGGCTGCCCATTGGGTGACGGGAAACCCCACGATGGTCGTGCTCCTGACTACGATGATTATACTACGCCAGGTCTTAATGATTTGCCTGGACTCAATGGAGATTTGCTGCTTTGGAATAGTGTGCTGCAATGTGCATTTGAAATTTCATCAATGGGTATTCGTGTTAATAAGGAAATAATGCTCAAGCAGTTGAAGGCAGCAGGGAAGGAAGAACGCAAGCATCTTTATTTCCATAAAAAACTATTAGAAGGAGAACTACCACTGTCAATAGGTGGCGGTATTGGTCAGTCTCGACTCTGTATGTACTACTTGCGTAAGGCCCATGTTGGTGAAATACAAGCTAGCATATGGCCCGAAAGCATGAAAGAACAGTGCGCAGCTGAAGGTATACACCTTATTTAAATATAAGATATCCCTCAATAATAAGATATACCTTGTGATTTTGACAAAACCTGAAGGTGTATCTTATTATTTTATCTTTGCAGTCAGATAGTGTTTCTGTATTTCTGGCGTTTGAAATTAACTGTTGGTTAATTTTAGTACATTTTGTCTTGATAGTTCCTAACTTTGTATTTACGTTTCTTGTTAAGAGACCTCTCTTTCATTTCGTCATTCTTTTCTCTATGGAAGATACTTAAAATGGCGGTCACAAGAAAATAGATAATTGTCACCGCGTAAATAAAACAAAGAGGCCATGCATACCAAGGTAAGTCGCTCAAGATCTCATTTAATAAATTAAACATGTCTCTCAAATTTTTGAATCAATATTTCCCAGTTGTCACATAATGCTTGCATAGAGGAAAATAGTAAATTTGCACCGGCATCAAGGAGTACGCTATCTTTTAGAGGCCCTGTATTCACAGCTATAGTAAACACTCCAGCCGCTCTGCCTGCTTCTATGCCAATTGGTGCATTTTCCACTACAATTGCCTCATTGGGAGCTACACCTGCTTTTTTGAGTCCCATTAAATAGGGTTCTGGATTAGGTTTGCCATATTTAACATCGTAGGCTGTCACCATCTTATCGTGCTCAAACATGCCAGGATAATCTCTGTCAAAGCGGGCAAAGAGAGTATGTTGCCCCGAACCAGTAACCAATACAGGAGTAATTCCCATGGCCTTTAGCTTAGTTAATAGTTCCAATGCTCCAGGCATTCGCTCAGGATCAGGATGCTTGGCAAATTCATTGCATTTGTCTTGGTATATTTCGTCTATTAGCTCTTTGCTAGCATCCTTACCATGCACTTGGTGATAAATCATATTGATAGTGTTCATTCCTGTGCGTCCTTCATTCATAAAGGCTATTTCTCTTGTCATTGGCAAGCCATATTTCTCCATCGAAGTTACCCAGGCATCAGCATGATAAGGCATAGAGTCAAACAAGACCCCATCCATGTCGAACAATACCGCCTTGAGGTGCATATAAGGATGCCCGCTATTTTTTAGATAGCGGGCAATAGCTTTTTCTATCTGCATCATCTCTGCAGGCGAGCTTGAATAGCTTTTGACTCAGCTTCGTAGCCTGGCTTGTTAAGTAGAGCAAACATGTTTTTCTTGTATGCTTCTACACCTGGCTGATTGAATGGATTTACATCCAAAATGTAACCACTAATGCCACATGCTACTTCGAAGAAATAGAGCAGCTGACCAATGCTTTCTTCGTTCAGAGTTGGGATGACAATGCGAATGTTAGGCACTCCGCCATCAACGTGAGCCAATTGGGTACCCAGCTCTGCCATCTTATTCACTTCATCAACCCTCTTGCCAGCCAAGAAGTTCAAACCGTCCAGGTTCTCCTCATCGAATGGGAATTCTACCATGTGGTTTACCTTCTCTACAGAAAGAACCGTCTCAAAAATAGTGCGTTCGCCTTCCTGAATCCACTGACCCATTGAGTGCAAGTCAGTTGTCAAGTCAACAGATGCAGGATAGATACCTAAATTATCCTTACCCTCAGATTCTCCATAGAGCTGTTTCCACCATTCGCTTACGAAATGCAGTTTTGGGCAAAAGTTAGCCATGATTTCAATTTTCTTACCATGGCGATAAAGCTCATTGCGAACAGCAGCATACTGCATAGCAATATTATTTTCGAAAGGAACGTCTACACCAGTAGCCTTCTCCATCTCAGTAGCACCAGCCACCAGTTTCTCGATGTCGAAGCCAGCCACAGCGATAGGCAGTAAACCTACAGGAGTGAGTACAGAGAAACGACCACCAACATTATCAGGAATAACGTATGACTTATAGCCTTCTTTATCAGCTGTCACACGAGCAGCACCCTTCTTTGCATCAGTAATTGCTACAATTACTTTCTTAGACAGCACCTTGCCACGTTCGTCTTCACACTGCTTCTTCAACAGGCGGAATGCCAATGCTGTTTCAGTAGTAGTACCTGATTTTGAAATGTTGATTACACCAAAACGCTTGCCCTTTACATATTCAGTCAGCTCATAGAGGTAGTCCTCACTAATATTGTTTCCAGCAAACAAAATCACAGGGTTTTGTTTGTTCTCTAGCAGCCACTCGAAGCTATTAGACAGTGCTTCGATCACGGCACGTGCACCCAGATAGCTACCGCCAATACCTGCAACAACCACAACATCGCAATTCTCGCGCAGTACTTTTGCCGTTCCTTTAAGGTCGGCCAGAAATTCCTTTGTGATAGATGAAGGCAGATGCAGCCAACCTAAAAAGTCGTTGCCTTTACCAGTGCCATTCTCCAATGCCACACGTGCAGCTTTAGCCTTATCAGCATAGCCATACACATTCTCTTTGGATACAAATCCAAATGTCTTTTCAATGTTTAAAGTAATCATACTTAGATATAAAAATGTTTAATTAAATTTTTTCGTCAATTCTTTTAGTTCCTTACGAGCATTTGATTTCCCGTAGAGGATATTATACACCGCATTAAGAACGGGCATGTCCACCTTGTATCGGTCATTAATTTCATAGATACACTTTGTGCCGTAATAACCTTCCACCACCATCTCCATCTCTACTTGCGCTGCTTTTACCGAATATCCCTTACCAATCATGGTACCAAATACTCGGTTACGACTAAAATTAGAGTAACAG
>JAIKZS010000154.1 GCA_024682035.1 Bacteroidaceae bacterium | reverse complement strand
GGCGGTATGGGAATGATGCCCTAAAAATGCTGCCCCCAATAAGGAATAAACGCATAAAAATATTATGAAGAAACTCTTTATAAATATTGATAAGCTGCTACTCAGAGAGAAGCTGTCCTATGTATTGATTTGGCTATTTATATTTGCCTTACCTGTAATAGGCTACTACTACCGTGTTTCAATACAAGCGGACGCTTCCTATGAGTGGGAGCAAGTAATAAGGAGCTGGAAAGACTATTTGCCTTTCCTGCTTCTTTTCTTGGTGCATGATGGTCTGATAGCCCCCATACTTGTGTACAAAGACAAGAAAGTTCTCTATTTGAGCATCACGTGCTTTGCACTCCTGATTTTTGGTACGTACATTTTGACGCAAAGGCCTTTTAGGGAAGGGCCTCCCCCTCATCAGCAGATGGAAATGTTCGACGAGCAGCACCCCCAAGAGGGTCCTCAGTTTGCTGATCGTGAAAATCAGACCAACCAACGCCCACCGCAGGATGATACACAGCACCAACCTTCAGAGCGTCAGCACATGAATCATGGCGACAACCCTCCTCCTAAACCTAACGGTGACATGGGTGGGCCACCCGACAATCGTGACCTTGAGCCTCCCAGTATAATGCAAGACAAAATGGCAAAAATATTCTTTGCGCTTGCCATGTTGGGGGCCAACTTGGGTATCATGCATTATTTTAAGCAGCGCAGAAGGGAAGACGAGTTGAAAGAGTTGGAGCACCAGAAGTTACAGCAAGAGTTGGAATATCTGAAGTATCAAATCAACCCCCACTTCTTCATGAATACGCTCAACAACATTCATGCATTGGTGGATTTCGATCCTGAAAAGGCTAAATCTACCATCATTGAGTTGTCGAGATTAATGCGATATGTATTATACGACAGTTCTCGTCCTACCGTGCTGTTAAGCAAGGAGATCAGCTTCCTGAAGCAATACATCGCCTTGATGAGTTTGAGATACACCGACCGTGTGGCCGTTGAGGTATCAATGCCCGAGGATGTGCCTGGCATTGAAGTTCCTCCATTGCTATTCATCTCGTTCATTGAAAACGCTTTCAAACATGGCGTAAGTTATGAACGCAATTCATTCGTTTCTATAAAGATGCAATTAGAAGACGGCTATTTAAGTTTTTCTTGCGTAAACAGCAACCTACCGAAAGAGATGCGTAAAGGTACCAAAGACCCTCATAGTGGCATAGGATTGGAAAATGTAAAGAAGCGCTTGAAACTGATTTATGGCAACGATTATTTTTTCATGACAACCGATAAAGATATCACCTACGAAGTTTTACTAAAAATTCCTGTTAAAAATGATACGATGCTTAGCAATTGATGACGAACCTTTGGCTTTGGAACAGTTAAAAGCCTACATAAAAAAAATACCTTATCTGACACTGGAGGACTCGTGTATGAGTGCACTTTCAGCCTCTAAAGTTCTGGCTGAGAAACAAATTGATGCCATATTCATTGACATCAACATGCCCGACCTTAACGGCATGGACTTTGTAAAATCGCTCTTCAACCCCCCTCTTGTGGTATTTACCACTGCCTATTCAGAATATGCCATCGAAGGGTTTAAAGTTAATGCGGTTGATTACCTGCTGAAGCCTTTCGGACTGGATGATTTTCAACGTGCTGCCAACAAAGTGTTGCGTCAATATCAGCTCCTGCACCAGCAAGAAGCCTCTGCGACAATGGCAGCAACTGCTACTCCCCCCACCACCGATGAGGGGAACAATGTTTTATTTGTCAAGTCAGAATACCGCATGGTGCGCATCGACATCGCGCGTATCCGTTATGTGGAAGCCATGAGCGAGTATTTGCGACTTCATTTAGAAGATGAGTCCAAACCTGTCATCGCATTGCTCAGCATGAAAAAGTTAGAGGAGCGTTTGCCCTCCAATTTCATTCGTGTGCATCGCTCTTATATTGTGAATGTTCAGAAAATTCAACATATTGAGCGTGGGCGTATTGTCATGAACAAAGAGACCTATATTCCCATCAGTGAAGGCTACAAAGATGTGTTCAACCAGTTTTTAAGTGAGAAATCACTCGAGAAATAGCGTATATTTCTCTATATTAATTTGGTGTTTCTCTCTACTTTCGTTAATTTTGCACCGAAATATTGACAATTTATTTTTAAAATAACGAAAGAATGAAAAAACTGAATGCAATGCTATTTGCTGTCGCTATGGGTTCATGTATGATTGCCATGAGCAGCTGCGACGGTAAGAAGTGGACTGAAGAGCAGAAAGGCTCTTACAATCTGGTTAAACAAGAGGGTGGACAAACCCTTGGTTATTCCCCAGCCTCTGGTGTGCAACTTATCACCGATAAAGGCTATGCTTTTAAAGACTTAAACCGCAATGGTGCACTCGATCCTTACGAAGATTGGCGTTTGGATCCTAAAACTCGTGCCCAGAACTTGGCAGAGCAGCTGTCAATCGAAGAGATTGCTGGTTTGATGCTTTACAGTGCTCACCAGTCCATTCCTTCTGCAGCCATGGGTGGACGTGGTCCTGCTCCTACTTATAATGGCAAACCATACGCTGAGAGTGGAGCTAAACCATCTGACCTGTCTGATGCGCAGAAGAAATTCTTGCAAGAAGACAACCTGCGCGCTGTGCTCGTTACTCGCGTTGAGAGCCCTGCCGTAGCTGCTGAGTGGAACAACAACGTACAGGCTTTCGTTGAAGGTTTGAACCATGGTATCCCTGCCAACAACAGTTCTGACCCTCGTCACGAAACATCTTCTGACGCTGAGTACAACTATGGTGCTGGTGGTCAGATTTCTTTGTGGCCATCTTCTTTGGGTATGGCTGCTACCTTCGACCCTGCTATCATGAAGAAATTCGGCTATATCGCAGCTGAAGAGTATCGTGCTTTAGGTATTGCTACAGCTCTGTCTCCACAGGTTGACTTGGCTACCGACCCACGTTGGAGCCGTTTCAACGGTACTTATGGTGAAGGTACCAAACTGGCTACCGACTTGGCTCGTGCATACTGCGACGGTTTCCAGACCTCTCCTGAAGGTTTCCGCATTGATGGCGCTTGGGGTTATCAAAGTGTGAATGCCATGGTGAAGCACTGGTATGGTTACGGCGCACAGGAAGGTGGTCGCGACTCACACTATAACTATGGTAAATATGCTGTTTATCCAGGTGAGAACCTGAGCGAGCATAAGATTTCATTCACTGAAGGTGCCTTCAAGTTGGAAGACGGTACTGGCATGGCTTCAGCTGTAATGCCTATCTATAGCATCCTGTTCAACCAAGATCCTTCTGGCGAGAACCGTGGTGGTAGCTACAGCAAATGGATGATTGAAGATCAGCTGCGCAACGAGAACAACTTCGACGGTGTGGTTTGTACCGACTGGATGATTACTGCCGACAACAAGGCTGTTCAGGCTTTTGATGGCAAGTGCTGGGGTGTTGAGAACCTGAGCGTTGCTGAGCGTCACTATGAGATCCTGAAGGCTGGTGTTGACCAATTTGGTGGTAACAACGATAAGGGTCCTGTTTTGGAAGCTTATGAAATGTGGGTAAAGGACTTTGGTAAAGAAAGTGCTGACGCACGCTTCCAGAAGTCAGCTTACCGCCTGCTGCTGAATGTATTCCGTACTGGTTTGTTCGAGAATCCTTATCTGGATCCAGCTGAATCTACAGCTACCCTGGGTAAGAGCGAGTTCATGCAAGCTGGTTACGAGGCACAGCTGAAATCAGTGGTGATGTTGAAGAACCACA
>JAIKZS010000139.1 GCA_024682035.1 Bacteroidaceae bacterium | reverse complement strand
TCAACCACCACACGCAAGTGATGTTTCTCTGCCAAATTAATGGCATTGGTAAGCAGATCCCAAGCCTCAGGAAGTTTATTCCCATTTTCATCCCAAAACTGAACCTCATCGATAGGTATACGAACAAAATCAAAACCCAATTGCTCCAAACGAGCAAAATCGTCTTCCTTAATGTGGTTTCTACGTTCTTCACCCATCACTCTAGATTGCGACAACCAATGGCTCAGATTTGTGCCACGTTTAATATTAAAGTTATTTACTCCATCATCTTGCTGCCCCACACAAGCAACCAGCAAAAACATTGTCATGGCTGTAAGCCACAGTAAACTAAAAAATTTTTTCATCATTATCCACTTTTTTGAATTTACAGTACTATAAAAAAATGTTCACCATAATAACAAATTAATAGATTCAGTTCAGCGACTGCATATCATTAAGTTTTTTATAATATCCATCTTGACGGAGTAACTCATCGTGTTTGCCTTTCTCTACAATCTTGCCCTCATGCAAGACATAAATTTCATCAGCATTACGAATGGTACTAAGACGATGTGCAATAGCTACTGTGGTACGCGTCTTCATCAATCGCTCTAGAGCATCTTGTACCAAACGTTCACTCTCAGTGTCTAGAGCAGATGTTGCCTCATCGAGTATTAAAATAGGTGGATTTTTTAATATCGCACGAGCAATGCTCACACGCTGGCGCTGCCCTCCAGAAAGGCGACCTCCTCGATCTCCAATGCCAGTGTCATAACCTTGTTCTGTTGCCATAATAAAATCATGAGCATTAGCTATTCTAGCAGCTTGCACCACTTGCTCTTGCGAAGCGCCATCCACACCAAACGTGATATTATTGTAGAATGTATCATTGAATAGTATTGCCTCTTGATTAACGTTACCGATAAGCTGTCGTAAGTCATGAATGCCAATATCTTTTACGTTGATGCCGTCAATTAGCACTTCTCCTTCTTGCACGTCATAATAGCGTGGAATAAGATCTACCAACGTAGATTTACCTCCTCCGCTTTGTCCTACCAATGCAATAGTCTTACCTTTCTCTATGATAAGATTTATGTCGCGAAGCACCCACTTATCAGCATATTTGAAAGACACATGACGGAATTCTATTTGATGTTCGAAAGTGCTTATATGCACAGGATGTTCAGGTTCAACTATGTTATTCTCTGCCATCAGAATCTTGTCCACTCGTTCCATAGATGCCAACCCCTTGGGGATGTTGTAACTTGCACGCGAAAATTCCTTTAGTGGGTTGATAATGCTGTAAAGAATCACTAAGTAATAAACAAAAGTTGAGCCGTCAAGCATCTTTTGGTTCAACACTAAAATGCCGCCGAACCATAATACAATGACTATCATAACAGTGCCTAAAAATTCGCTCATTGGGTGCGCCATAGACTGCCGTATATTGACACGCATAATGTGGTCCCGATAACCAGAATTAATCTTGTTAAACCGATTATTCATTTTTTCTTCAGCATTAAACGCTTTAATAATGCGCAAGCCACCCAATGTTTCCTCTACAATACTCATTGTATCACTCCAAAGTGATTGAGCCTTTATACTCTTGGCCTTTAACTTCCTACCTACAAAGCCCATAAACCATCCAAATACAGGCACAAACACTAAAGTAAACAAGGTGAGTTGCCAAGAAACTAATAGCAATGCTACAAAATAAGCTATTATTAGGATAGGATTTTTAAACAACATATCAAGACTCGCCATAATTGAATTCTCAATTTCTTGCACATCACCACTCATGCGAGCAATAATATCTCCTTTACGCTCTTCGCTGAAAAAGCCCAATGGAAGGGAGTTAATCTTCTGATATAATTGGTTACGTATATCCCTAACTACACCTGTTCGGACAGGGACAATAGTAGCAGATGACAAGAAATAAGCTCCTGTTTTAAGAAAAGTAGCAAAAGCCAAAAACAAACCTATCACTAGCATGGTAGTTGTAGGTCCAATACTCGAAACCATCTCTTGCACCATATTATTAGCATTGTTGCTAAGTACAGCACTTATATTACCTAGCGTCATTTCGCTCCACGGAATCCATTCGACTGGCTTCATAGCCCCTTCTGTCTGAAAAAGAATATTCAGAATAGGAATAATGGCCATAAAAGAGAAGATATTTAATAAGGCGCTTAAAATATTAAACAACACTGTAAGCACCAAATATTTTTTATAAGGTGGTACGAAACGTTTCAGTACTTGTATAAACTCTTTCATAAATAATTTCTGTCATCTACCATGCAAATTTACAAAATCTTACTATATTTGCAAGATAGTATTTTACAAAAAACCCAACATTATGAAATTTACTGAGCTTTCAAACAACATTTTCAGTCAGGTAATAGCTGACTATCACAAGACTGACCATGTGGATACACCAATCCAGAATCCTTATGAGCTGAGAAGCATTGAATATTATCTCTATCTAAAGAACTGGATCGATACAGTTCAATGGCATTTGGAAGATATTATTCGCGACCCAAACATCAATCCTGTGGAAGCGTTGAAGATAAAGCGCAGAATAGACAAGTCTAACCAAGATCGAACAGATCTAGTTGAACTAATCGACAGCTATTTTCTGGACAAATACAAAGATGTACAAGTAATGGCCGATGCTACAATTAACACAGAGAGCCCCGCTTGGGCTATAGACCGTCTTTCCATTCTTGCTCTCAAGATTTACCATATGAGGGAACAAGTTGAGCGTAATGATTCGACGCCCGAACATCAGACCGCTTGCCAGCAAAAACTAAACATATTACTTGAGCAACGTAATGATTTAAGTATTGCTATTGATCAACTTCTGTCAGATATAGAAGCAGGCAACAAATTTATGAAGGTATATAAACAGATGAAGATGTATAATGACCCTTCATTGAATCCTGTGCTTTATGGTAAAAAATGAGACTACTTATCATTAGATTCTCGGCATTAGGTGATGTAGCCATGAGTGTGCCAGTTGTAGATTCTTTGGCAAGGCAGCACCCCGAACTCTGCATTACTGTGCTGAGCAAAAGTTTTATGCATCCACTTTTTGCCCACACCCCTGATAATGTATCTTTTAAGGGTGTCAATCTTAATGATTATAAAGGCATTGTTGGATTGTTTAAACTATACGAAGAGCTAAAGAAGGAAAGGTTCGACGCTGTTGCTGATATCCATGATGTGATACGGACCAAAATACTGCGTTTTTTCTTTAGACTGTCAGGCGTTAAGACTGCACATATACAAAAGGGCAGAAGCGAAAAAAAGGCACTTTGCAAACCTAACTCCAAAAAACTTAAACAGCTCAAAAGTTCATTTGAACGTTATGCCGACGTATTAAATGCATTAGGCTGGCACATAAAGCCAATTTTCCATTCCATTTATAATGTAGGAAAAGGAGATCAATCCCTTTTTAAAGATATTGCCGATCCTGCCATAAAAAAGAATTGGATAGGCATAGCTCCGTTTGCAGCTCATACAGGTAAAATACTCCCTTTGGCAACCATTTCTACTGTTATCAGTAAATTATGTGATAACACAAGTAACCAAATATTCCTTTTCGGTGGAGGAAAGAAAGAAATAGAATCACTTAATTCATTAGCAGAAGGAAAAAAACAAGTAACTGTGGTAGCTGGCAGGCTTTCAATGACAGGAGAATTAGCGCTGATGAGTCACCTTGATGTTATGCTTTCTATGGATTCTGCGAACATGCACTTGGCTTCACTTACTGGCATCCCAGTTGTTTCTATTTGGGGAGCTACCCACCCATACGCAGGTTTTATGGGATGGGGACAACAAGCAGAAAACACAGTACAGGTGAATCTTGAGTGTCGCCCATGCTCTATTTATGGGAACAAACCTTGTTACAGAGGCGATTATGCTTGTCTGAAGCAGATTGCAGCTGATGAGATTTTAAAAAAATTATATTTATTTATTCCTAAATAGCGATGCAAAGAATTCTCTTAAACCCACAATTTGAATCACTCAGGAGCTACCTAAAAGACATCTCTTCACTGATGCTACATGAAGGTAAGATTTTGTACCAAAAACGAAATCTTATTAAAGAAATCATCACTCCAGAAGGCTTACATATTAACATAAAAAGATACCACAAACCATTTATCTTAAACAACATCATCTATTCAAGTGGACTAAGAAAGCCCAAAGGTCTGAGAGCATATGAATATCCGTTTATCCTCCAAAAAAAAGGTATCGATACTCCTGAACCCATAGCTTATATAGAAGAAAGGAAATGGGGTTTATTAGAATATTGCTATTTCATTAGCATACAGGCACAAAAATACTCTACATTATATGATATGGGAAATGCCACAGAAGGTACATATGAAGATCTGGCCAAAGCTTTAGCTTCTTTTACGGCAAATATGCACGAAAAAGAGGTGTTGCATAAAGATTATTCACCAGGTAATATTTTATATAAAAAGGAAAATGGGATGTACATGTTTACCATTGTTGATATCAACAGGATGTATTTTGGCAAGGTAGACATGGAAATGGGATGCAGCAATTTTGTACGCCTTTGGGGGCCAAAGCGTTTTATTACATTAATTGTAAAAGAATACGCACATCTCAGAGGTTTCGACCCTATCGAATGTGAAGGCATCGCATTAAGGAAACGACGCCAATTTTGGGAAACTTATCAAAAAAAGCACAAAGTGGAATTCAAGCTCGAGCTATAGTTCTTTTAGCAATTGCTCTATCACTTTAGGATAATGCTCATATTCCAGTGCATGTACTCGAGTTGCTAATGAATCAGGCGTATCATCAGCTTTAACAACACATTTATATTGGACAATAATTTGACCGGCATCATACACCTCACTAGTATAATGAATAGTAATACCGCTTTCTTTTTCACCACACCTCAGTACATCTTCATGTACACGGTCGCCATACATACCCTTTCCTCCATGCAAAGGCAATAACGAAGGATGAATATTGACCATACGTTTTGGATAAGCTTGCAAAATAATGTCAGGGACTTTAGCCAAAAAACCAGCCAGTACAATAAAACCAATGTTATAGCAACGCAGCAAACCAAGCACAGCATGCCCGTCCTGCCAGAACTCCTTTGAGAAATAAGCACAAGGAATACCCAAATTCCTTGCCCTCTGCAAAGCATACGCTTTTTGACTATTTGTTATAATCAATGAAACCTTAACGGTAGAATTTGCCACAAAATAACGGGCAATATTTTCTGCATTACTACCATTGCCTGAAGCAAGAATTGCAACGTTTGTTATCATAAAAAATCTATTTTAGGTGCACACAATACTTAATTTTGTGCAAAAAATTGCATTTAATTAGCCAAATATTTGTTTGATAAAAGAAAAATTAATTCCTTTGCATCGCAAAAATAGTTCAAAGCTGAAATAAATGCAAGAAACTGCATGAGTTTTTCATATTAACTACATTTGCTTTATATTTAAGAAAGATTATTATTTACTAATTAAAAACTAAAAGTTATGACAACAGAAGAAATTTCTGCAAAAGTTTATGCTATCATTGCAGACAAGCTGGGTGTTGAACCATCTGAAATCACTAACGAAGCAAGCTTTACTAATGACCTCGGCGCAGATTCACTGGATACAGTAGAATTGATTATGGAATTTGAGAAAGTTTTCGAGTTGCAGATTCCTGATGAGAAAGCCGAAACTATCCAGACAGTAGGAGACGCTATTTCTTACATTGAGGCAAATCTTAAATAATCCATTTAGTATTATATGGAGTTAAAAAGAGTAGTAGTAACTGGCCTCGGCGCAATTACTCCCCTTGGTAACAATGTTGAGGATACATGGGAAAACCTTTTAAAAGGTGAGAGTGGTGCAGGGCCAATTACTCGTTTTGATGCTTCTCTTTTCAAGACACAAATTGCTTGCGAGGTAAAAAACTTCGATCCTAATCAATACATAGACCGTAAGGAAGCTCGCAAGATGGACATCTATACACAGTTTGCTGTAGCGGTAGCTAAACAAGCTGTGGAGGATGCCGCCATAGACCTTGCGCACGAAGATTTAAACCGTATCGGTGTAGTTTTTGGTGCGGGTATTGGTGGTATTCGTACCTTCGAAGACGAAATTGGCTATTATTATCAGCATCAGGACATGGGTCCTAAGTTCAATCCTTTTTTCATCCCTAAGATGATTTCAGACATTGCAGCTGGTCAGATATCTATCGCCTTTGGATTCCATGGCCCAAACTATTCTGTAGCTTCTGCTTGTGCTACTTCGACCAATGCAATTGCTGATGCATATAATTTAATACGCTTAGGCAAGGCTAACATTATGTTATCTGGAGGTTCTGAAGCAGCAATCACAGCTGGAGGTGTTGGCGGTTTTAATGCCATGCATGCCCTTACCACCCGAAACGACTCCCCAAAAACGGCATCACGCCCATTCAGTGCTAGCCGCGACGGTTTTATTATGGGTGAAGGTGCTGGTTGCCTTATTCTTGAAGAGCTAGAACATGCAAAAGCACGCGGAGCAAAAATATACGCTGAAATAATCGGCGCAGGCATGTCAGCTGATGCTCATCACCTTACAGCCTCTCATCCAGAAGGTTTAGGTGCTATTTTGGTTATGCGTAATGCATTGGAAGATGCTGGCATCAACCCTGAAGAAATTGATTATATCAACGTACATGGAACTTCTACCACAGTGGGTGACATTTCAGAAGTGAAAGCCATCAAGGAGGTATTTGGCGAACATGCATACAAGCTGAATATCAGTTCTACTAAATCAATGACTGGTCACATGTTAGGAGCTGCTGGTGCTGCAGAAGCAATCTTCTGTATCCTAGCAATAAAGAATGGTATCATTCCACCTACTATTAATCATGAAGAAGGTGATGAAGACGAGAACATTGACTATAACTTGAATTTCACATTTAATGAAGCACAAAAACGCACTGTGAACGTAGCACTATCCAACACATTTGGTTTCGGCGGTCACAATGCATGTCTTATCGTAAAAAAATATGCATAAAAAGATTTCAAATCTACTGCAGCTAACATATTGGAAGGTAAGCCTCTTGTTCAAAAAAGACAGGAAGACTTACCTTTCTTTGTATCATAATTTGGGCATTATGCCAAATAATCCCATGCTGTACCAAGTGGCACTTCGCCATAAATCAATGCCAATCATAGATAATGAGGGTCGTATACATCACAACGAGCGCTTGGAGTTTTTGGGTGATGCTATCATAAGTTTGTCAGTAGCAGACTACTTATTAACGCATTATAAAGATGCTCCAGAGGGGATGCTGACAATAACAAGGACAAAATTAGTGAACCGCCAATATCTCAATTCAATTGCCTTAGAACTGCAGATTAACAGCCTTATCCAAAAAAAGGGAAGGGTCATATCTCCGAAGAATAATTTATATGGCAATACGCTGGAAGCTATTATTGGAGCTATGTATTTGGATAAGGGCTTTAAAGCGAGTCGTGATCTTGTTGTAAAATGGCTTATAAAAAGCCCTGAACACATAGAAAAAATCATCAGTACAGAGAATAATTATAAAGCTAGACTCACTGAATGGTGTCAAAAAAACAAGAGTTATTTATATTTCAACCTTCTTCCAATAAAAAGGGGAGAACATAACGAGATTATTTTTGAAATATGGGTATATATAAATAACAAGTTTTATAGTTATGGCAAAGGAAAATCTAAAAAAGAAGCGGAACAAGAAGCCTGCAAAAAAGCTTTAGAGATAATATTTGCAAAATAACTCATTAACCAAAGCAAACTCCTATTTTACGACCTTCGACAACGAGTTCATTCCGTTCTGATACATATTTTTGCTTACCTGCTACATCACGGATATCTACTGATGTAACTTTACCGCCTTGCAATGCTACCATTCTACCAAATCGATGGTTAGCAATCAGCTCTACGGCATGTCCCCCCATGCGTGTAGCCAAATTACGATCAAAAGAAGTGGGTGAGCCACCTCTTTGAATATAACCCAACACTGTTTGTCGGGTTTCTATGCCTGTTTCATATTCAATCTCTTCTGCTATGAATTCTCCTGCATGCTTTCGTGGATTTGTAGTCTTAATACCTTCAGCCACAACGACAATAGAATAGGACTTACCTTTCTTAATGCGATCTATTAAGGCATTGCCAACGCTAGAAATAGCATATGGAATTTCTGGTAACAGAATCACATCACCTCCCCCAGCCATGCCAGAGTATAAAGCTATCCAACCAGACATATGCCCCATTACTTCTATTACCATTACCCGTTTATGTGAACTTGCCGTAGAATGCAAACGATCTATAGCATCAGTAGCTATACTCACTGCTGAATCAAATCCAAAGGTTGTATCAGTACCCCACACATCATTATCAATAGTTTTGGGTATTGAAAGAACATTTATACCCAATCCCATCATTTTTGCTGCTGTATCCATCGTACCATTACCACCTATGCAAACTAAGCAATCAAGCTTTAAGTCTTGCACATTTTTCTTAATTAATGTAGGCTTGTCAGCATCGGGCATAATGCCACCCCTTTTGAAAGGTTGTTCGCGAGAGGAGCCCAAGATAGTACCGTTCTGACTGAGCAAGCCAGATAAAGCAGCCTCGCCTATTACTTCCACTTCTTTGGTGAGTAAACCTTCAAAGCCACTGTGAATGCCTAATACTTCCATTCCATAATGACTCATAGCACACTTGCAAACGCCACGGATTGCTGCATTGATACCTGGGCAATCACCGCCTGATGTTAAAACTCCTATCCTCATAATTATCCTTTGCGTAGATTTCTACAAAAATAGTGTTTTACCCCCAATTTTCAAAAAAAACAAAAGGAAATTGAGGCGAGAAAAAGGTTTTGCTGTTGTACGCATGAATGCTTCTAAAACTCAACGCACATGATGCAGCAAGACGAAAAGGCTTTTCATTTAATTAAACATTTTTTTCATAGCAGACTTTTCACCATTAGAAACACACCGATGACATACTATATTGATGGTCGAAGATATACTATATCGATGGCCGAAGATATACTATATTGAAGCGCTTCGATATACTATATTGTTTACTCAAAAGATGCTTCCCTTTTAGAAACAAACTCTGCTAAATAAGGTAATAGAACTCGATTTATAGGTTAAATTGTCTTATTCAACGCATATAGTTAGAAAAAAAACTTAAAAAAGATAGAGATGCAAAGATAAAAGATTAATTTTGCACATTATTTATGATGACTACATATAAATGGACTTCATTACAGGAATAGCAAATAATGTATATTTCGCCCCACGATACCGCAGGATAGAGCGTTATGCCACACAGGCAACAGATATTCAGGAGCAGGTACTCAGACGGCTCATTCATAAAGCAGCACATACAGAATGGGGAGGGAAATATGATTACACTTCTATTAAAAATTACGCACAATTCACTGAACGCCTCCCCATTCAAACCTATGAAGAGGTGAAAGGTTGGGTAGAGAGAGCCAGACAAGGTGAGAAAAATGTTCTATGGCCAGGAGTTACACGCTGGTTTGCTAAATCAAGTGGAACCACCAACGACAAGAGCAAATTTATACCTGTCACCAGCGATTCTATACAAGACACCCATTATCGTGGAGGTAAAGATGCCATAGCATTATACCTGCACATTAATCCCAAGAGCCATTTCTCTACAGGTAAAAGTTTGGTCCTGGGTGGGAGTCATGCCCCCAATCTTACCACTAACCATAGCTTGGTAGGAGATCTTAGTGCCATTCTTATCGAAAACATGCCAAGCGCTGGTATGTTTCTTCGTGTACCATCTAAACAAACTGCTTTAATGGAGCATTTTGAGTTAAAAATGGAGGCAATTGCCCAAGAAACCATGCACAGAAATGTGGTAAGTCTTTCTGGCGTTCCTTCATGGATGTTGGTACTCATTAAACACATCTTAGCCAAGACGGGGAAGCAAACGTTAGACCAAGTGTGGCCTAATTTAGAGGTTTTCTTCCACGGAGGTGTAGCCTTTACCCCTTATCGAGAGCAATTCAAACAAATTATTAACAAGCAGGACATGTTGTATGTAGAAACTTACAACGCTTCTGAAGGCTATTTTGCTACACAAAATGATTTAGGTGATCCTGCTATGCTGCTCATGATAGATTATGGCATTTTTTACGAATTTATTCCACTGGATGAAGTAGGAAAAGAAAATCCTAAGATTGTACCATTATGGGACGTAGAGCTGGGCAAGAACTATGCCATGGTCATTTCCACTTCGGCAGGTTTATGGCGATACATGATTGGTGATACGGTGAAATTTACCTGTAAAGATCCATACAAGATTGTCATAACGGGCCGCACCAAACATTTCATCAATGCTTTTGGCGAAGAGTTAATTGTTGATAATGCAGAAAAAGGGCTGGCAAAGGCCTGTGCAGAGACAGGAGCTTTAGTAGCAGAGTATTCTGCAGCACCTGTGTTTATGGACGAAAATGCTAAGTGCAGGCATCAATGGCTGATTGAGTTTGCACAAATGCCTGACAGCATAGATCATTTTGCAAAAGTGTTGGATGATACGCTCAAGACCATTAACTCCGATTACGAAGCAAAACGTCAAAACAACCTTGCTCTACAACCATTAGAAATTATTGTAGCTCGCAAGAACCTGTTCCACGACTGGCTTAATGGAAAAGGAAAGTTGGGTGGTCAACATAAAATTCCCCGTCTAAGCAATACGAGGGAGTATATAGAAGAAATGCTGAAATTAAATAATTAAGATTGACTATTGAACATGGAACATCAATTGGTAATTTACAATACACTGAGCAGACAGAAAGAAAGATTCACTCCGCTGCATGCACCACATGTAGGCATGTATGTTTGCGGACCTACCGTATATGGTGACCCACACTTGGGTCATGCTCGTCCAGCCATTACCTTTGACATTTTATTCAGGTACCTGCAACACTTGGGGTATAAGGTGCGTTACGTGAGAAATATCACAGATGTAGGGCACTTAGAGCATGATGCCGACGAAGGTGAAGACAAAATTGCCAAAAAAGCCCGTCTGGAGCAATTGGAACCCATGGAAGTGGCTCAATTCTACATTAACCGTTACCACCAAGCCATGGATGCATTGAATGTGTTACCACCGAGCATTGAACCACACGCTTCAGGTCACATCATTGAACAAATTGAGCTGGTAAAACAAATTATGGACCAAGGTTATGCCTATGTGAGTGACGGATCTGTGTATTTTGATGTACCAAAATATAATCAAGACCACCACTATGGGAAACTTTCTGGCAGAAACTTAACAGATGTTATCAATACATCTCGTGAGCTGGATGGACAGGATGAAAAGCATAATCCAGTAGATTTTGCCTTGTGGAAAAAAGCTCAACCTGAACACATCATGCGTTGGCCATCACCTTGGAGCGATGGCTTCCCTGGTTGGCACTGCGAATGTACAGCCATGGGTAAAAAATATCTAGGGACCCATTTCGATATTCATGGTGGTGGCATGGATCTGGTATTTCCACACCACGAATGTGAAATAGCACAGTCTGTTGCTTCACAGGGTGATGACATGGTACACTACTGGATGCATAATAACATGATCACCATTAACGGGCAGAAAATGGGTAAGAGCCTGGGCAACTTCATAACACTGTTTGAATTCTTTAACGGTCAAAACAAGAATCTTGAAAAGGCTTATAGCCCAATGACTATTCGTTTCTTTATTTTGCAGGCACACTACCGAAGCACTGTAGATTTCAGCAATGAGGCTCTACAGGCTGCAGAAAAGGGACTTGAAAGACTGATGGATGCTATCCATGCTTTGGATAAAATTAAGACATCTGAAACTACTAGTGTACAAATAGCTGATTTACGTGATAAGTGCTATGATGCTATGGATGACGATTTGAATACGCCTATTGTCATTGCCCACTTGTTTGATGCAGCACGTATTATTAACTCACTGGCTGATGGCAAAGCTACCATTACTACAGCCGATTTGGATACTTTGCGTGAAACATTCCAACTGTTTTGCTTTGATATTCTCGGACTAAAAGAAGACCATGCCTCAAATGCCGCTCGTGAAGAAGCTTTTGCTGGAGCTGTAAACTTGCTGCTGAGCGAACGTCAGGAAGCCAAAGCAAATAAAGATTGGACAAAGTCTGACAGGATTCGTAATGAACTGACTGCTTTGGGCTTTGAAATAAAAGACGGCAAAAATGGTGCTGAATGGAAGTTGAATAAATAATTGACTATTAACAACTAACAATGAACAATTACTCAATTTACAAAAAGATAAACAATCTCATGGGATGGCTAGTATTTGTCATTGCAGCTATAGTTTACTGCATGACTATCGAGCCAACTGCCAGCTTCTGGGATTGTCCAGAGTTTATAACTACAGGTTATAAATTAGAGGTAGGGCACCCACCTGGTGCACCTTTCTTTATGTTAGTAGCCAATCTTTTCTCCATGTTTGCGACTGACACTACACAAGTAGCTAAGATGGTGAATTATATGAGTGCTCTGATGAGTGCAGGCTGCATCATGTTCTTGTTCTGGACCATCACGCACTTAGTGCGCAAATTAGTTATAACTGATGAGAACAACATTACTCCCACTCATCTTGTAACTGTCATGGGAAGCGGTTTGGTGGGTGCACTTGTATATACATTCAGTGACACTTTCTGGTTTAGCGCTGTTGAAGGAGAAGTTTATGCATTCTCATCACTGTTCACAGCGGTAGTATTCTGGCTTATTCTAAAATGGGAAGACGTGGCTGATCAACCACACAGCGATCGCTGGTTAGTGCTCATAGCTTACCTCACAGGTTTAAGTATTGGTGTCCACCTACTGAACCTGTTGTGCCTACCTGCCATCGTATTAGTGTATTACTTTAAACGTGTTCCTAATGCAAATGCTAAAGATTCCCTATTAGCCTTAATGGGTTCAGCAGTGTTGGTAGCTATCGTATTATACGGCATCGTACCTGGTATTGTGAAAATGGGTGGTTGGTTCGAACTATTGTTTGTCAATGAACTCGGCATGTCATTTAACACTGGTGTCATCGTATATATTATCTTGGGTGCTGCTATTTTAATCTGGGGAGTATACGAAAGTTTCGTGGAGAAAAGCGAAAGCCGCATGATGTGGAGTTTTATCTTGACTGTTGGCATTTTGGGCATTCCTTTCTATGGTCATGGAATTGCTTCCGTCGTCATTGGTGTACTGGTACTAGCAGTATTATGGTATTACCTGCGTCCAAAAACTCAGCATCGCCTGCCTAGCAATTGGAAAGTTTCTTCACGCATACTGAACACTACCCTACTGAGCATTATGATGATTGTCATTGGCTACTCATCATATGCACTTATCGTTATTCGCTCTACAGCTAACACGCCCATGGACCAAAACTCACCTGAAGACATCTTTACTTTGGGTGAATACTTAGGTCGAGAGCAATACGGAACACGCCCATTGCTGTATGGACCTACCTTTGCCTCAAAGGTAGCATTTGAGGAGAAGAATGGCTACTGTGAACCGGTAGTAGCTAGTGAGTCTTTCAAATGGATTCGCAAAGAGAAGACACAAGAGAACGAGGGCGACAGTTACGTACAGATTCCTGGTCGAATAGAGTACAAGTATGCACAAAACATGCTATTCCCCCGCATGTACAGTTCTTCCTTGAACCATCCACAGTTGTACAAGAATTGGATGGACATTAAAGGCCATGATGTTACCTTTACTCAATGCGGCGAGGTACAAACAGTAAACATACCCACCATGTGGGAAAATATACAGTTCTTTTTCTCATATCAAGTAAACTGGATGTATTGGCGCTATTTCATGTGGAATTTTGTGGGTCGTCAGAACGACATACAAGGTAATGGTGAACTAGAGCACGGCAACTGGATTTCAGGTATTGGCTGGTTGGATAATCTGATGTTAGGCAATCAGGAACTCTTGCCTGATGAACTAAAAGAGAACAAAGGACATAACGTGTTCTATGCTCTACCTTTAATATTGGGAATTATAGGCTTACTATGGCAAGCTTACAAAGGACAAAAAGGCATCCAGCAGTTTTGGGTTGTATTCTTCTTGTTCTTTATGACAGGTTTAGCCATCGTGCTTTACTTGAACCAGACTCCTGGTCAACCCCGTGAGCGCGACTATGCTTATGCAGGTTCGTTCTATGCCTTCGCTATTTGGGTAGGTATGGGTGTAGCTGGATTGATAAACCTTATTAACGGTTTCTTTACCAAGCCTATTAAGACAACAGACAATGGAAAAGAGGTGTATAATATACCTGAGCCTGATAATATAGTATTAGCTTCTATCGTATCAATCATTTGTCTTTTAGTTCCTATACAAATGGCATCACAGACTTGGGATGACCACGACCGTAGTGGTCGCTATATGACACGTGATTTCGGTCAGAACTATCTTATGTCTTTACAGGAAACAGGCAATCCTATCATCTACACTAATGGCGATAACGACACTTTCCCATTGTGGTATAATCAGGAAACAGAAGGATTTCGCACCGATGCCCGCACTTGTAACTTATCTTACTTACAGACAGATTGGTATATTGACCAAATGAAACGTCCATCTTACCTTTCACCTTCACTGCCCATCACTTGGGAGCGCAAAGAATATGTGGAAGGTGTAAATGAATATGTGGTCGTTCAACCAGAGTATAAAAAAAGTATAGATGAGTTGTATGCTGCGGCCCGTCAAGATGCCTTAAATGGCAAGACAGAAACGCTATTGAATGTACAGCGTGAGTTTGGTGACAACCCTTATGAGCTGAAGAACATCCTTAAATATTGGGTACGCGGCAAACATGATGACTTGCGTATAATTCCAACCGACAGTATTGTACTAAAGGTTGACAAGGATGCGGTGCGTAGAAGCGGCATGCTTATTCCTGGCGACAGCATTCCAGATTATATGCACATTTCGCTTAAGGGACAACGTGCTCTTTACAAGAAAGACCTTATGAAATTAGAAATGTTGGCTGAGGCTAACTGGGAACGCCCTATCTACATAGCTGTTAGTGTAGGAAGTGATGAGCATATGGGGCTGGCAGACAACTTCATACTTGAAGGACTTGCTTACCGTTTCACCCCTTTCAACCAAAAAGAAACAGGCGTAAGTATTGATACCGAGAAGATGTTTGATAATATGATGCACAAATTTAAATTTGGTGGCATTGACAAACCTGGTATTTATATTGATGAAAATGCATTACGCATGTGCTACACACATAGACGCATGTTTGCTCTTTTAATCGAGCAATTAATGAAAGAAGGTAAGAATGAGAAAGCCAAGGAGGCACTTGACTATGCTGAGAAAATGATTCCTGCCTACAACGTGACGTGGGACTACCAAAACGGTGCTGTAGACATGGCAAGTGCTTATTATGAATTAGGTGAAAAGGAAACGGCTGAACACATGATGAACACCATGGCTGAGAAAGAAATTCAGTACATGACCTATTACCTGAGTCTTGATGATTGGCGACTGAACATATCTGCAAACGAGTTCGAATATCACACAGCAGTACTTGATCGCATCATATCCATCATGGAGAAATATGAATCGCCTCGTGTAGAAAATTTAGACGACACACTGAATGAGTTATTCGGCATGTATAGACAGCGAATAGGTGACTAATGTTTATTGAGCAGCCCAACATACTATTAAAAAAAATTTATCCATCGGCACTTTGGCGAATGGATCCTGAAGAAAAAGCCATTTACTTGACTTTCGATGATGGGCCTATTCCCGAAGTGACTCCATGGGTGCTCGACAAGCTCGACCAGCATAATGTTAAAGCCACTTTCTTTATGGTTGGTGACAATGTACGCAAACACCCTGACATTTTTCGCATGGTAATAGAGCGAGGACATAGCATTGGCAATCATACCATGCATCACATTAAAATTTTTGACCGTAACTCTTTGCGTTATTTGGATGATGTTCGCGAAGCTGATAAAAATATCATTGATAATCTACCTGAAGGCTTTGACAGCACAAAAATTTTGGCCAATAATCAATGTAGGCTATTCCGTCCCCCTCATGGTTTTATGAATCACTACCAGTATCAGAAAGTAAAACGAGCTGGCTACAAAGTTGTGATGTGGGATTTAGTTACTCGTGACTACAGCAACAAGCTTCATCCTCCACAGGTACTATCAAATGTGCTTCGTTATACCCGCAATGGTAGCATCATCACCTTCCATGACAGCTTAAAATCTTGGGAAACGGGTAACTTGCAATATGCTTTATCTCATAGCCTTTGGTTTTTTAAAGAAGAAGGATACAAGTTTAAATCACTTTAAAAAAAACGCTGATGGTCTTTGATGATCATCAGCGTTTATATTAAATTACTCATAATATTGTTGGACTACCGAGATTCGAACTCAGTCAAACAGAACCAAAACCTGTTGTGCTACCATTACACCATAGTCCAAACAACACAACAATCTCCTAGGATTGCGGATGCAAAGATACACTTTTCTCTTTATTTCTCCCAATATTTTCGAAATATTTTTAAAAAACCACTAAAATGCTGTATCTTTACGCATTGTATGAATCAACAATTAACTATTATAGTATGAAAAAACTATTTTCTCTGGTGGCATTTGCCATCATTTCTTTGAGTAGCATGGCAGTCACCCCACTGTGGCTACGTGACGTACAAATTTCTCCCGATGGACAACAGATTGTATTCTGTTATAAGGGAGATATTTACAAAATAGGTGCACAAGGCGGAACAGCTGTGCAATTAACTACCCAAGATTCGTATGAATGTAATCCTATCTGGTCACCTGACGGAAAACAGATAGCTTTTGCCAGTGACCGTAATGGCAATCTGGACATTTATGTAATGTCTTCCGAAGGCGGATCTGCTAAGTGTCTAACTACAAATTCTGCAGCAGAAACTCCCTGGACTTTTAGTCATGACGGGAAGTATGTACTTTTTTCAGCAACCATACAAGACCCTGCCACCAGTGCCATGTTCCCACGTGCACAGATGACAGAGTTATATCAGGTGCCTGCCGCAGGTGGACGCACAACACAAGTATTGGGCACACCAGCTGAAATGGTTCACTTCAGCAAAGATGGTAGTTTCTTCCTGTACCAAGACCAGAAAGGTTTTGAAGACCAGTGGAGAAAGCACCAGATATCATCTGTATCAAGAGACATCTGGCAATATAATGTTAAAACAGAAAAGCATACCAATCTGACCAATCGTGCAGGTGAAGACCGCAATCCTGTAATTGCGCCAGACGGACAAACTGTGTATTTCCTGAGTGAGCGTAATAAGGGTTCATTCAATGTGTATTCATTTAAACTAGGCAACGCACAAAACGCAGAAGCCATCACATCATTCAAAGATCATCCTGTGCGCTTTTTGTCAATTGCAGGTAATGGCACACTTTGTTACACCTTTGATGGGGAAATATATACACAAATGGCCAATGGGCAACCAAAGAAAGTAAGCATTGCACTTACACGTGACGATGAGAACCTACCTATTGACCTGAGGACATCAAGCGGTGCACGTTCAGCATCAGTTTCACCTGACGGCAAAGAAATAGTGTTTGCTTACAGAGGTGAGATATTTGTAACTTCTGTAGAATACAAAACTACTAAACAGATTACCCACACAGCTGCCAACGAAACATCTCCAGTTTTTGGTAACGACAGTAGAACCTTGGTTTATGTGAGTGAGCGCGATGGGCACTGGAACCTATATGAGGCTAAAATTAGCCGCAAGGATGATCCAAATTTTGCAAATGCTACATTGATAGAGGAAAAGGCACTATTCCCAGGCAATGACGGGATAGAGCGAACCTATCCAACATTCTCACCCGATGGAAAGGAATTAGCTTTCATTGAAAATCGTCGGCAACTGAAAGTTATGAACTTAGAGAGCAAAAAGGTTCGTACAATAACAGACGGTTCAAAATGGCCAGAGACATCCGGTGGTTTCAGTTACGACTGGTCGCCTGACAGTAAATGGTTTGCAATAGAGTTTATAGGAAACAAACGTGATCCATATGCTGATATAGGTTTGGTAAGTGCAAACGGAGGTCCTATAACCAATCTGACCAACAGCGGATACATAGACGGTAGTCCAATGTGGGTAATGGACGGTAACGCTATTTTATATGAGAGCAACCGATACGGCATGCGCAGCCACGCTTCATGGGGGTCACAGAATGATGCCATGATGGTATTCGTAAATCAAGATGCCTATGACAAGTATCGCTTAAGCAAAGAAGACTATGAGCTTTTGAAAGAGTTGGAAAAAGAGCAAAAGAAAGAAGCTGGAAAGTCCGACGAAAAGAGCAAGAATGATGAAAAAAAGGGTGATAAAAATGAGGCCAACAAGGATGAGATAAAGCCCATAAATGTTGAGTTGAACGGCATTGAGGACCGTATTGTGCGTGTAACGCCAAATTCATCTAACATGCGTGGTATGATGATAGACAAAGATGGCGAGAATTTATACTATTTCGCCTCTTTCGAAGACGGATATGACCTATGGAAAATGGACCTGCGCATGCATGAAACAGATTTAATAAGCAAGAATGCAGGACCTGGCAGTATGCAGATGGATAAGGAAGGAAAAAGTATCTTTATTTTAGGTGGCAGACTGCAGAAGTTAGATCCAAAGAGCGACAAGCTGAAACGCATAGACTACGAAGCAGAAATGAAGATGGACCTTGCGGCTGAACGTGAATATATGTTTAACCGTGTGTACCAGCAAGTAAAAGTAAGACTATTCGATCCTAAAATAGCCTTCGCCGATTGGGAGAAAATGACTACAGCCTACAGAAAGTTCTTGCCGCACATTAGTAACAACTACGATTTCCAAGAGCTGCTAAGCGAGTGGTTGGGTGAACTGAATGTGTCACACAGCGGTGGCAGGTACTCACCACAACTTGGAGGAGACCAGACAGCAACGTTGGGTTTGCTTTATGATTGGACATATACGGGGAAAGGATTGAAAGTTGATGAAATTGTTGAGAATGGTCCATTTGATCACGCCAACTCGAAAGTAAAAGCTGGGTCAATAGTTGAAAAAATTGATGGCATCGTCATTGACGAGAACACCAATTATAATAGTCTGCTGAACGGCAAAACGAATAAGAAAACTTTAGTTTCACTTTATGACCCTCAGACAAAAGAACATTGGGATGAAGTGGTACTGCCTATACAGCAATCAGCGCTAACTGCTTTACTCTATAAGCGTTGGGTAAAACAACGTGCAGCTGATGTTGAAAAATGGTCGAACGGACGTCTTGGTTATGTGCATATCGAATCTATGGGTGATGCAAGCTATCGTACTATTTATTCTGATATATTGGGTAAGTTCAATCAGAAGGAGGGCATTGTTATTGATACCCGTTTCAATGGTGGAGGACGCTTACATGAAGACATACAAGTGTTGTTCAGCGGAAGCAAATATCTTACACAAGTGATTCGTGGCGAAGAAGCATGTGATATGCCAAGTCGCCGTTGGAACAAACCTAGTATCATGATCCAGTGTGAAGCCAACTATAGCAATGCACATGGTACACCTTGGGTATATAAGCACGAAAATATAGGTAAGCTTGTAGGTATGCCAGTACCAGGAACTATGAGTAGTGTAATGTGGGAAACCCTGCAGGATCCAACTCTAGTATTTGGTGTGCCAGTCATCGGTTACAGAACCGAAGATGGCAAATACTTAGAGAACACTCAGTTGGAGCCAGATATACAAATAGCCAACTCGCCAGACACGATTGTGAAAGGAATAGATACCCAGCTTAAAACAGCTGTAGATGAATTATTAAAGGAAATTGATAGTAAGAAGTAAACTTATTTTAAGAGCCCCTAAAATAGGGGCTCTTAAAATAAAAACTAATAGATAAATTAAAAGAGGGCTATGAAAATAGTCCTCTTTCTTTTCTTTATGCTTTTCACAAAGAATAAAGACCCAAATATTTACCTAGTCTGTCATACACTTAATACTGCAAATATAAATGTAAAAATACACTTATACAACAGTTCGTGCATAAATCTTTATTCTCTTAACTCTTTTTAACGTATGACATGTAATTACCTTGCTAAAAGTAAGAAATAATTCTTCTTTCCTCTCTGCACTAACAAGTACTTATTGTTCAACAAATCACTTTCAGTCAGCACTTGATCAAAGGCAGTAAGTTTCTGTTTATTCATTGACACGCCACCACCTTGTACCATCTTTCTCATCTCACCTTTTGAAGAAAAAACTTTGGCATGCTCAGCAAATAAATCAACAGCTTTAACACCCTCAGTAAACAGGCTACGTGCTACTTCAAACTGAGGTACACCCTCAAACACAGCCAACAAAGTTTCTTCATCTAACTTTACCAATGCATCATGAGTATTATTGCCAAAAAGAATGCCTGATGCTTCAACTGCTGCCTGATAATCTGCCTCTGAATGTACCATGATAGTCACCTCCTGAGCCAGTCGTTTCTGCAAAAGACGTCTACCAGGATCCTGCAAGTGCTCAGCTATCAACGCATCAATAGTTTCCTTCTCCAAACTAGTGAATATCTTAATGTACTTCTCTGCATCATCATCGCTCACATTCAACCAGAACTGGTAGAACTTATACGGAGTTGTACGTTTAGGGTCAAGCCATATATTACCACTCTCGGTCTTTCCAAACTTCTTGCCATCAGACTTAGTAATAAGAGGACATGTCAAAGCAAAAGCCTCATTTTCAATTCCCAATGTTCTACGAATCAACTCTGTACCAGTAGTAATATTGCCCCATTGATCATTGCCACCCAATTGCAACTTGCAATTCTTAGTCTTATACAAGTGTAAAAAGTCATAACCCTGTAGCAACTGATAGGTGAATTCGGTAAAAGAAAGACCATCACGAGCCTCGCCATTAAGGCGCTTCTGCACAGAATCCTTTGCCATCATATAATTGACAGTAATGTGCTTACCAACCTCACGTGCAAAATCCAAGAAAGAAAAATCTTTCATCCAGTCATAGTTATTCACCATCTCAGCAGCATTATCTGCTTGAGAATCGAAGTCAAGGAACTTGGCCACCTGGCGCTTGATACATTCTTGGTTATGATATAGGGTTTCTGCATCCAACAAATTACGCTCCTGACTCTTACCACTGGGATCACCAATCATACCAGTGGCACCGCCTACCAAAATGATAGGTTTGTGACCACAACGCTGGAAGTGTCTAAGCATCATAATGCCACACAAATGCCCAATATGTAGTGAATCTGCCGTTGGATCAGTCCCCAAGTAGGCTGTAACCATTTCTTTCTGAAGGAGTTCTTCTGTACCAGGCATGATTTGAGCGAGCATACCACGCCACTTTAATTCTTCTACAAAGTTCTTTTTCATTGTATGTTAGTTTGTTTTAGTTTGCAAAATTAGTACTTTTATTTGAACAATTCATCTTTATCTTATTGAAAAAGACAGCGTCGACATTCTTTTTCACTACCTCTCGAAGTACTTCAACCCCAAGTTGTAGGTCGCATGCTACCTTGTTATAAATAGTTTCAATACCGCATGTTGACTCATCTGTCTCTAGAAACAGTCTATCTGTTGGAGTGGCACGCAAAGCCTCCACATTGTAATACTCACCAAAAGAGAGAAACATTCCTGCTCTCAACAATTGCAATGCCTCTTGAGGTTTACCTCGGAATCCATGTATAATCCAAGGTTCATGCACAGTTAAATCCTTCCTTGTCTTCAACAACAAGTCTGATGACCTCACCATATGCACTATTAAAGGCTTTCCAAACTCTTCGGATTTTTTTATATGACATTTAAATGCCTTAAACTGAGATTCAATATCACCTCCTCTCAACCTGTCGAAGCCTGATTCCCCAATGGCTAACACTTGTGGATGACTTGCACATTCAAGCATTTGTTCAATATTATTGTTTCCAGAGCTCTCTACTAACCACGGATGTATGCCTACGGTGTACCAGCAACCGGGTTGAGGGGAAAAGTTAGTTGGATGTACACAAATAATTGACTCTCCGGGCTTTCCTTCTGTATGATGGGTATGTATGTTAATAGGCATGTTCATGGCACTGGATCATAGCCTGACCCTCCCCAGGGATGACATCGCAATATACGCCTAATGGCCAGATACAATCCACGAAATGGCCCATGCTTTTTTATTGCCTCAACGGCATACTGAGAACATGTAGGTGTAAACCTGCATGAGGGGCCCAACATAGGAGAAATAAATCTTTGATAAAAATAAATGGGCAGCAACAATATTTCAGTCAGCACTTTCTTCATGAAACTCAGAATTGGATTGAACTTCCTGGAGCTTTTCCACCAGTTTCTTCAACGCTATTTTCATTCGTTTTTCTATAAAAGAGGTGGACATTATATCCTCACTCAAATAAATAAAGGCAACTGCCATTTGTTGTTGACACAGGCTCAATGTAGTAAGCAAAGGAGCCTTGTTCATTCTATATGCTTCACGCAACTGGCGTTTCACATGATTTCGATCTACAGCATGTTTAAAATTCCGTTTAGAAACGGACATAAGCACAGAAGCCTGAGATTTAAGCTCAGGCTCCATAAGGTAAACCACACGAAGGGGGAAGACAGTAAACGAACGAGCTCCTTGCCCTCCAACAAACATCTTCCCAATCACCTTTCTCCTGTCAAGTCTTTCGGCTTTTTTCAGAGTGTTGGGCATACATATATCATCTTTACGAATGCGTCTTCAAAAAATTCTCAAGAGCAGCAGTCATAGATGGTGCCTCAGCCGTGGGAGCATTGAAATCAAGTCGTAAACCTGCATCCGTAACAGCCTGTGCTGTGGTAGCGCCCAATGTACCAATCCTTACATCACCTTGCTTGAAATCAGGGTCATTCTTTAGAAGAGAAGCCACACCGGCTGGGCTAAAGAATATAAGACCATCATACTGTGCAATTTCTTCTGGTGTAAAAGCATTGCTAACAGTACGGTACATCACACCCACAGTATGTTGTATCTTGGCAGCATCCAACATGTTCTTTATATCATCATTGTGTACATCAGACATGGGAACAAAGTATTTTTCGCTCTTATGCTTCACAATAGCAGGCAACAAATCCTCAAACTTACCGGTAGCCCCATAGAATACTTTACGCTTGCGGTACTGTACATACTTTTGAATATAGAGAGCTATCTTTTCTGCTACACAAAAATATTTCATTGTTTCTGGTATGACAATACGCATATCTTCACACAAATGGAAGAAGTGATCAATGCCATGACGTGAAGTAAAAATAACAGCCGTATGATCCAAAATATTAATCTTCTGTGCGCGGAAATCACGTACAGACAATCTTTCCACTTTAATAAATGGTTTAAACTCTATCTCTATTCCATATTTTGCCGCGATATCGTAATACGGTGATTTATCGGTAGCAGGCTTGGGTTGAGAAACTAATAACTTCTTCATTTCCAAAGCTTCTAAATCTAATAATTAAAAAAAATACCTGTTCAACTGCTTTGTTCCAAAAACTACAAGAATCAAGGGAACTATTTCAAGCGCACAAAAGTACAAAATTAATAGCAAACTGCCATAAGATTTAAGACAAAAAAGTTTATTTAGCCAATAAAAAAGCAAATATCGTGGCAAAAAAGCCATTAGTCCAATGAAGAATAGGAAATAAACGAATGGTATTTTATAATAAATATCGATTATAACTAATGGTATAAACAATACTCCTTCAAGACAGACACTATTGACCCATGCCTCCATAACAAGAGGCCTCTCGTTAGATTTTAAAAACAGCCAGCATACGAATTGATAGAATAACCAACATCCAAACAAAAAGAGCGTAATATAAAGTATATATACCATCAGCAACCTATTTGGTTGGAAGGAAACTTCAGTAAAAGGCAAGTTCTGACGAATAGAAATATCCATAAGCAGCAAACCTAATATCATAACGGTTTGAAGCAGCAATAAAGGTTGTATACCTCCTGGCGTATCGGTTATTGTCTTGTCGTTTTGACGAATGTTAAATAATGGCATTTGGCCCAACTTATGTATCCATGGTTTGCCTATGATTATTAAGGCCAAAGAGAATAGCGACACGCAGCACAGTAGTGTTACGGTCACTAAATCGTCAGTCTTCATCTGATATCCTATCGGCTCACCCATCATAATGCGGCATTCTCTATTACATCTTCCGACCAATAGGGTTCTGAGAAAATGGTCTCTACTGCAGCAGCAGGGGAGTCAACCATACACCATACTTGTCTGAATTTCTCATCTTGAAAATGCTCTATGACAGACCTTTCCAACAAATCAGCCAAAGGTTGGTAATAGTTTTGTGTATTCAGTATTACCACTGGTTTAAGATACAAACCCAATTTTTTCAAAGCCACTATATCCATCAATTCATCAAAGGTGCCTACCCCACCTGGTAAAGCTATAGCAGCATCCGAAATCTCAGCCATAATGCGTTTACGCTCTGCCATGGTATCCACCTCTATCACTTCGTCTAGCCCAGGGCGCAACCATCCCTTTTTCACCATAAAGCTGGGTATTACACCAATCGCCTTACCCCCATTAGCTTTCACAGCATCACATATTGCGCCCATCAATCCCACTGCACCACCTCCATATATCAGTGTCACTCCATGTTCCGCCAACAATTTGCCTAACTGTTCAGCAGCCTCTACATAAACTTTACTGACTTGTGTGCTTGAGGCACAATACACAGCAACAGCCTTTATTTCATTCTTCATCTCAAGTCACTAATTATTAAGTTATACACCGACTCATTGAATTTTTGATTTATCTTAACGTCCTGATTGTAGCAACACTCAGTAAGAATTTTAGGTTCCTCACCGCAAATATCAACTCCCAATATGTTACCTTCCATCAAACGGTGCACAATTGCAGTCAGTTGCTTCCAATTCATTAAGCCTTGATCCCAGTTTGTTGTGCATTCGTTAGGATTCATCACATCTTTATCGACCGACAAATATACTGGCAGCGTAAAATTTATTCTTGAAATTATACTTTCCAAAGAAGTCTGTTTCAGTTCGCTCTCAGTTACCACTCTCACTCTATCGCCAAATCCCGTGGTCTCGCCCAGCAACTTATCGTCAACACCTATTAACAACACCTGCTGTAGGTAAGTGTTTTGTTCCAGCACAGCCCTTACCCAACTGCCACACGATAGCAGTTCACCAAACATAGGTTGTTGCATATCTGGATGATGGTCCAACACCACTAAATCAAATGGTTCCTTTATTTGATCGGTCCACAGCTTTGACATATAATGGTAATCGCCAGAATCTATCCAATGCACGGCATGTAGAGGCAGACCTACCATCATCTCTTTCAATGTTCGCTCTGTCTCTACGTCGCAGTAGCAGTCGCTACCCTGAATCTGTGTGCAATCCAGCCAAACAAACGCCTCATCTTGCATGAAAGCGTAAGCTTCATAAACATGCGTAAAATTAAAGACCAAAGGCATTTTTTACCTTTTCAACGTAATCTAATTTTTCCCAAGTAAACAATTCGACTTCTACATCTTTATCACCTTCATATATAGATTGGAAATGCTTTACCACCGTTTTGGGTTCACGTCCCATGTGTCCATAAGCAGCAGTCTCCTCATAAATAGGATTACGTAATTTCAAACGATCCTCAATAGCTTTCGGTCTAAGATCAAACAACTGTTTTACCACTTTTGCTATCTCACCATCGCTCATGCTCACGTGACTACGTCCATAAGTATCCACAAAAATGCTCACAGGCTCTGCCACACCTATAGCGTATGACACCTGCACCAGCACCTCGTCACTCACTCCGGCAGCCACCAAGTTCTTGGCAATATGTCGTGCTGCATAAGCTGCACTTCTATCCACTTTGCTTGGGTCTTTACCAGAAAAAGCCCCTCCGCCATGAGCACCCTTACCTCCGTAAGTATCTACAATTATTTTACGTCCGGTTAAACCCGTATCACCATGAGGCCCACCTATGACAAATTTACCCGTGGGGTTAACATGATAAACGATTTCATCGTTAAAAAGATCTCTTATACGAGATGCCTTTATTGTTTCCAATACACGTGGCATCAGAACTGTCTTTACGTCCTTGCGTATAATAGACAACATCTCTTCATCAGCTTCCAATTGTGCTTTGGGTGAATTATCAGCAGGCTGAATGAAATCATCATGCTGAGTAGATACCACTATGGTATCGATCCGCTCAGGCTGACCATTATCGTTATAGGCGATGGTCACCTGACTCTTAGCATCAGGTCTTAAGTAAGTCATTACTTTCCCTTCCCGACGAATATCTGCCAACACCTTAAGTATGCGATGCGCCAAATCAAGCGAGAGTGGCATATAGTTTTCTGTTTCGTTAGTTGCATAACCAAACATCATACCCTGGTCGCCAGCACCTTGATTCATGGGGTCTTCACGCTCCACTCCTCGGTTTATATCTGGACTTTGTTCATGAATGGCACTCAGCACACCACACGAATTACTTTCAAACATATATTCACCTTTGGTATAACCTATGCGCTTAATAACTTGCCTTGCAACAAGAGGCATGTCAATATAAGCACTGGTCTTTACCTCGCCAGCCAACACTACTTGTCCTGTAGTTACCAACGTTTCACAAGCCACTTTAGATTGAGGGTCGTAAGCTAAGAGTTTGTCAAGAATGGCGTCTGATATTTGATCCGCCACTTTGTCAGGGTGTCCTTCCGACACTGATTCAGATGTAAATAAATATCCCATAATATTTTAGCATTTTTTAGTGTGGTTGCAAGCAATGCAAATCCATCCACCATATTAATATATATAGTTTTCGTGTGCAAAGTTAGTGCAAAGCGAAAACAGAACAAAATAAATTTATTTATTTTTTCATCCATCACCTTTGGAGCCGACAGTTTAAGGTAAGCAAACGGTGCGTTTACTTGGCTTAAAGCCCCCCTTTACTAGTAGTAATCGAATGAATTGCAAAAAACATCCCGACATACCGACATGACGCTGTAATATACTGTTGGATTGCGAGTTAACATGTCGGGATGTGCCTTTTGACATACCGACAAGATACCGACACATAAAAGAAATGTCGGGATGTTGTCGGGATGTTGACCTCCACATACCGACATCTTATTACTTTATAGTTCAATACATTATGCCCCTCTGTCGGTATGTCGGGATGTTTTTGCGAAATTTGTTTACTACAAATACCTTTTATTGTACAAATGCCAATAATGGCCTAATCAAAAACCTCTTTCAATATAGAAAGCGAATTGAGTTCAGGAAAGTCTGGAAGGTGCAGGCGATAATAGTCGTTAATAAGAGACAGCAAGCGTTGGCGCTCTTGTCGGTTCATCTTAAAAAGATACATATTGGAATAATTGAGTCTCATAAGATTGACCAAATAAGAACTTTCAGGAGGTGCGACATAAAACGAATGAGCCTGTGGTTGAGCAGGGACAAACATGGCATTCAGCATATCAAAGTAACAACCAGGAAAATAATGCTCTATATTCGGTTGTAAGCCTAGGAAACGGGATACACGCAAAAGAAAAACCAAATGGAAATTAGCATAATCGCGTTCAGCCATGTCAAGCCAACGCACAGAATGCGACAGATAAGTATAGAACGCTTCATTGGGTTGCCCCTCTTCACGAACAGCACGATAGAGAAACTCCTGAAGAAAGAGGGTTATGACCGATTTGATGGGATCATAAGGAATGGAGGCAAAGGGTTGTACAGGTTGCAAAGATCGCACTCGGAATAAGGTGGCATGGGGCTTGATGTCGGCTTCTAACTCAACTTCAGCTAATGGTTGCAGCAACAAATGCTTAGCACCCGACTTACGTGTTTTAGGTATGCTAGTAATAAAGGACATCCTCCCCCACTGACTAGTATAAAGTACAGCAATGAGTTGGTTATCCTTATATTTGAGAGTGTGTAAAACGATGCCTTTAGCGCGTTGCAACATATACAATCAACTTATCTTGCACAAAGATAATACATCTAAAAACCAAAGAAAAACAAAAAAAGAGATTTTTTTTCATAGAATGTTTTGTCAATTCAAAAATAGTAGCTACCTTTGCATCCGCTTAAGTGAGATAATAAGCATGGCCCATTCGTCTATCGGCTAGGACGAGAGATTTTCATTCTCTAAAGAGCAGTTCGACTCTGCTATGGGCTACAAAATAAAAAAATAATAATAACAATTTAAAAGATTAGTCGAGATGGCAAATCATAAATCAGCACTGAAGAGAATCAGACAAGCAGAGAAAAGAAGACTGCACAACAGATATTATGGCAAGACCATGAGAAATGCTGTTCGTAAGCTCCGCGCAACCACCAACAAAGAGGAGGCAGCTGCTATGTTACCAACTGTAACTAAGTTGCTTGACAAGTTGGCTAAGACAAATGTGATTCATAAAAACAAAGCTAGCAACTTAAAATCTAAGTTGGCTAAGTACATTAATAAGTTAGCTTAAGGGATACTTACCACCAGCTTTGCTTTATACCTATAACAGGTTGAGTTTATTTAACTCAGCCTGTATTTTTATTGTCAAAAAACAACGTTTTTTCACAAACAAAAATAGCTGGTTTTTCAATATTTTTTCGTATCTTTGTATCCATTAATGCTAAAGCATTAAAAGATGCTATCAGCAATAAAAAAAATCAGTTTTTTATGACAGAAGAAGAAAAATTATTAGGCGAGAATGAATATTCAGCCCAAAACATACAAGTGCTGGAGGGTTTAGAGGCTGTACGTAAGCGCCCTGCCATGTACATCGGTGACATCAGTTTTAATGGCTTGCATCATTTAATAAACGAAGTTGTAGATAACTCTATTGATGAAGCCTTAGCTGGTTTCTGCGATAAAATAGAGGTGATCATTAATGAAGACAACTCGGTAACGGTGCAAGATAATGGCCGTGGCATTCCAGTTGACATGCATGAAAAAGAACACAAGTCTGCTTTAGAAGTCGTAATGACAGTGTTGCATGCCGGTGGTAAGTTTGACAAAGGCTCATACAAAGTATCAGGTGGACTTCATGGTGTGGGTGTGTCATGCGTGAATGCATTATCAAAGAAAATGATTTCGCAAGTGTACCGCAATGGCAAGGTTTACCAACAGGAATATGCTTACGGCAAGCCATTGTATGACGTGAAAGAGATTGGCGTAACAGACAAGACGGGTACTCGCCAGCAGTTCTGGCCTGATGACAGCATATTTACTGAAACAGTATTCAATTATGACCGAGTAGCTAATCGTATGCGCGAGTTAGCTTTCCTAAATGCCGGCATTACCATAGAACTAAAAGACATGAGGCCTGATGCAGAAGGTAACCTGCGCAGCGATTCGTTCCACTCTGACGAAGGCTTGAAAGAGTTTGTTCGTTACATCGACTCTTCGCGTGTTCATCTATTCAACGATGTGATTTACATTAACACCGAAAAACAGAACATTCCTATTGAGGTGGCCGTAATGTATAACACGGGCTTCAGCGAAAACCTGCATTCGTACGTTAACAACATCAATACAATCGAGGGAGGTACACACCTCACTGGTTTCCGACGTGCACTTACTCGCACCCTGAAAAAATATGCTGAAGATAATAAGATGCTGGAAAAGGCAAAGGTAGAAATTGATGGCGAGGACTTCCGCGAAGGTCTGACAGCTGTAATATCAATCAAGGTTGCTGAGCCGCAATTTGAAGGACAGACTAAAACCAAACTGGGCAACAGCGAGGTATCTGGAGCTGTTGAACAGGCGGTAGGCGAAGCTTTCTCTATCTACCTGGAAGAGCATCCTAAAGAATCAAAAATGATTGTAGAGAAGGTGATATTGGCGGCACAGGCACGTGTAGCTGCACGCAAGGCACGTGAAACGGTACAACGCAAATCGCCAATGAGTGGAGGTGGAATGCCTGGTAAACTGGCTGATTGCTCAAGCAAAGACCCTGACGAATCGGAGCTGTTCCTCGTAGAGGGCGACTCTGCTGGTGGATCTGCAAAGCAAGGACGAAACCGAGCTTTCCAAGCTATTTTACCTTTACGAGGTAAGATTCTGAATGTTGAGAAGGCACAATGGCACAAAGCCTTTGAAAGTGACGAAGTGAATAATATCATACAAGCACTGGGAATACGTTTCGGCGTAGATGGAGAAGATAGCAAGGTAGCAAACCTTGAAAAGATTCGTTACAAAAAAGTGATAATAATGACAGATGCCGATGTCGATGGCTCACACATCGACACACTGGTAATGACTTTCTTCTACCGCTATATGCCAGAGGTTATAGAACGTGGTTATCTATATATTGCTACACCACCTCTCTACCTCTGCACTAAAGGCAAAGTAAAAGAATATTGTTGGACAGACCAACAGCGCCAGCGCTTCATTGACACGTATGGTGGTGGCCAAGAGGGAGCTATACACACACAGCGCTACAAAGGTTTGGGTGAAATGAACCCTGAACAGCTTTGGGAAACAACTATGAACCCAGAAAACCGCATGCTGAAGCAGGTTGACCTAACCAATGCAACTGAAGCCGACTATATTTTCTCAATGTTAATGGGAGAAGATGTAGGCCCACGTCGCGAGTTCATTGAGCGCAATGCTACCTATGCCAACATTGACGCTTAAATAAGGCTCTTTTTCACACCTTACAATAAAGAGTAAACTTTAAAAAGAAAAGCTCCGGCCGAAACAGGAATTGTTCCTGACGGTCGGAGCTTATTTTATGAAATAAAGTGATGGTTAATCAATGTATCCCCTATGCTTTAATTCTTCTACAGCTTCCTCTAAATCTTTATACCATGCCTCGCCAAACTTACGGATAAGAGGTTCTTTCAAGAACTCATAAACGCGCACATTTTTTTGTTGGCCCAGCAGTACAGCCATCTTACAAACGTCCCAACGATGATAGTTAAGCGCATCAAAGTCGCCTATCTTCTTCACACGAATTGGATAAAGATGACACGACAATGGTTTGTAGAATTTTGAATTCCCCTCCCGATAAGCTTTTTCTAAAGCACAATAGCAACAACCTTTTTCATCATAACAAGTAAACACACAGTCCTTCCCATCAACAATAGATGTAACCAACTGGCCCTCTTGATCTGCATAGGCCACTCCTTGTTTATTAATAACCTTGCGGGCAGGAATGGAGAGTTGATCCCAAATAATGGGCAACACCTCTTCAATTTGCATAATTTCATCCAAATCAACAGGTGCCCCCGCATCGCCTTCGATGCAGCAGGCACCCTTGCATTGCTGTAAGTCGCAGATGAAGTGCTCAGTGAGCACTTCATCGCTAATTAACACATCATTTATTTGATACATTACTTAATCAAATCATTACCCGTCATCTCAGCAGGCTGCGGCATACCCATGATATGCAGAATAGAAGGAGCTACATCTGCCAGTACACCATTCTCCACCTTCGCATCTTGGTTTGCTGTTACATATACAAAAGGTACAGGATTCAAAGAATGGGCAGTATTAGGGGTACCATCTTCGTTGAGAGCATGATCAGCATTACCATGGTCAGCGATAATGATTACTTCATAATCGTTAGCTTTAGCAGCCTCAACAGTATCTTTTACACAATTGTCTATAGCTACGACAGCCTTCTCGATAGCAGGATAAATACCTGTATGACCCACCATGTCGCCATTGGCATAATTCACGACGATGAAATCGTATTGCTGACTGTTGATAGCAGCTACCAGCTTATCCTTTACTTCATAAGCGCTCATTTCTGGTTTCAAATCATAAGTTGCCACCTTTGGAGAAGGTACCAATATGCGATCCTCGCCATCATAAGGAGCTTCACGTCCACCATTAAAGAAAAAGGTTACATGAGCATATTTTTCTGTTTCTGCAATGTGCAACTGTTTCTTGCCATTGTTTGACAGATACTCACCAAGTGTATTCTCTACATTCTCCTTGTCAAACAGGACATGAACACCCTTAAATGAAGCATCATAAGGAGTCATGCAATAATACTGCAAATCCTTGATTGTATGCATGCCCTGCTCTGGCATATCCTGCTGGGTTAAAACGGTAGTAATTTCCTTGGCACGGTCGTTACGATAGTTGAAGAAGATAAATACATCACCTTCTTTAACACGTCCATCAACAGTGCTATTGACAATTGGCTTGATAAACTCATCGGTAACGCCTTCATCATATGACTCCTGCATTGCACGCACCATATTATCACTCTGCTTGCCCTCGCCCAGTACGAGTTGATCATAACCAACCTTTACGCGTTCCCAACGTTTATCGCGATCCATTGTATAGAAACGGCCAATGATAGATGCTACAACACCTGCACTCTTTTTGCAGTGCGCCTCGACCTCCTCAATGAAACCTTTACCACTTCTTGGGTCAGTGTCACGACCATCCATCAGGCAGTGAATGTATGTGCGTCCCTCCAGACCATATTCTTTAGCAATATCACACAGCTTAAACAGGTGATCAAGTGAACTATGCACACCACCATTACTGGTAAGTCCCATAATATGTAAACCAACGCCATGTTCTTTTGCATAGCTATAAGCAGAAACAATCTCCTTGTTTTTCAGTATGCTTCCATCCTTGCAGGCACGATTGATTTTCACCAAGTCCTGATATACAATGCGGCCAGCACCAATGTTCAGGTGACCTACCTCAGAATTACCCATTTGTCCATCGGGCAGACCCACATTCTCACCAGATGCTTGGAGTTGAGAGTTAGGGTAATTTGCAATCAGACTATCCCAGTAAGGGGTAGGAGTGCAGAAAATCACATCATCCTTTTGATGGTCACCAATACCCCAACCATCAAGGATCATTAAAAGCGCTTTCTTTGCCATAATATTAATTTTTTAATATACTTTCAATTTGGTGTGCAAAGTTAAGCAATTTGCGTGTAAGATGCAAAAAAATAAGGCATAACCCATTAGGGCTATGCCTTATAATTCTTATTATATGTTTGATTACTTCACAAAATCAGACATGTTAAGGAACTTAGCAGACTCTTCCAAACGGCCAAACTGCTTACCACTGTTTGTATCTTCGATCTCAATGAAGAAATACTTGTTACCATTAGCATAGAACTTTTCAAAAATGTTCTTAAAGTTCATAGCACCAGATGCACCCAACACCATGAAATCTTTAATATGTAACATCTTGATACGATCAGCACGCTTTGTTAACCAAGCTACAGGATCCTGCTGGCCCATTACAGTCCAATAGCAGTCAAGCTCGAAGATAACGTTTGCAGGATCAGTGTTGTCCATATAAACATCCTCAATAATCTGAGCATCGCGCATGCCCATACCAGAGAAGAGATCACCCAGCACTGCAGCCTTGCTGTCTGCTGTTACTTTAGCAAACTCCATGTTGTGGTTATGGTAACCAAACTGGATGCCAGCAGCCTTAACTACTTCACCTGAAACATTCAGCAAGTTAGCAAAATCTTTTGCATCTTCAACACAATTAACTGTCATTGGAGGCATCATTGGCTGAACCAGATACTCTACACCTAACTTAGCATGATCTTCTACTACTGGTTTCCAGAACTCCTTAACGTCGTTCACCATTTCCTTCAAGGTCTTTGGCTTAGCAGCAGGAGCACCTGGACGCTGGAACATTCCAGCCATTAAAACGCCTGGAGTTACATGTGAGCTCACGATTTTCAAATCGTTGTCCTCGGCAGCCTTCTTGAAATCCAGCAATTCAACCTGACCAATCTTATGGCTATTAGCATCGTAACCAGCAAGTTCAAGGTTCTTGATACCCATCTCGCGAATACGCTTCATATTTGCGTTCAAATCACCAGCATACAATTCCGGGCCCAGTGTATAGATTTGAAGACCCAATCCTTTGTTCTTGTTCTCCACGGGAGCAGCAGGTGTAGCTTCTTTTGAGTTACAAGCTGCCAAAGCGCCTAATGAAAGGAGAGAAGCGCTCTTTAAGAAATCTCTTCTATTGATCATTTCTCTTTAATTATTTATGATACCAAAATGTAAAGGCAAAGCTCCAAAGGGGCAATGCCTTCATAGTTTATTATTATTTATTTTACCCAAGGCTGAGCTGTGATAAACTTCATTGATTGTTCAACGCGAGCCATCTGCTTACCACTATCAATATCCTCGATTTCGCAGAACAGATACTTGTTACCATTCTTATAGAACTGCTCGAAGATGTTCTTGAAGTTCATAGCGCCAGAGTCACCCAGTACCACGAAATCCTTCACGTGCATCAACTTGATGCGATCAGCGCGTTTCTGCAACCAAACCACAGGATCCTGCTGGCCCATTACGGTCCAATAAGTATCCATTTCGTAGCAAACATTTGCAGGATCGGTGTTATCCATCAACAGATCCATAATCATAGGACCATCAGCTGGAGTCAGCGGAGTCAGAACTGTAGGCAGGCGGAAACCAGCTACATCCTTAAGCATACGAGCAAACTCCATATTGTGGTGATGGTAACCGAACTTGATGCCAGCAGCCTTGAAAATCTCACCACTCTTGTTCAACATTTCTGCGAAAGCCTTCACATCATCCTCTGTGTTTAGATAAGCCATCATTGGGTGAACAACATATTCAATACCTTGAGCAGCGTGATCCTCAGCAACTTTCTTGAATGATTCAGCAACCTTATCAATCATAGAACGGTTGAACTGACCATCGCTACCGTCACGGCTCTCGCGTCCAGCAACGCCTGAGAACAGTCCAGGAGCATTCACGTGTGAGCTAGGAATCTCCAAACCTGCATCATTGGCCATCTTCTTGAACTCTGAGAAATCAACACCACCTACTTTATTTGTGTTAACATCGTAACCAGCCAGTTCCAGATACTTGAAACCAAAACTTTTCAGTTTCTTGAAGTTGTCTGCCAAGTTACCAGCATACAACTCGTTGCCTAAAGTGTAAATTTGTAAACCAAAATACTTGTCTGTTGAATTCTGCTCAACAGCACCTCCAGCTGCAGCACCTTGCTTTGAGTTACAAGCAGCCAAAGCACCTAATGATAACATTGAAGCGCTCTTCAGAAAATCTCTTCTATTAACCATAATTTTATAAAATTTAGTGTATTTGGCTGTAAAGTTATGATTTTAAATTGAGATATTAACAATTTAGCCATTTAATTTTTCTAAAATATCTATTTTTCCTAGAGAAAAAGAGAAAAAAATTAGAGCCGGCTTCACAGCCAGCTCTAATCTATAAAATTTTAACCCAAAGTTTTTCTTTTTATTTTACAAAGCCCTTACTCTTTAAGTACTTTGCACTTGCTTCAGCACGTTCAAGCTGCTTGCCACTATTAATATCCTCAATTTCTACGAACCAGTTACGATGACCGTTTGCATAGAAATTACTAAAGATATTCTCAAAGTTCATAGCACCAGAAGCACCGATAACAATGAAGTCCTTAATATGCAGGAGCTGGATACGATCCTTATATTTGTTAATCCAAACAATAGGATCCTGCTGGCCCATTACAGTCCAATAGCAGTCGAGCTCAAACAGCACATTCTGCTTTTCAGTACCCTCAATGAAAACTTCCTCAATTGTCTTAGGTTCTGGAGAAGTATCACCAGGACGACGGAAAGCACGCTGATAGTAAGGAGTTACAGCCTCAGCACCGGGAACCACCTTGTTGAACTCGTTGCTGTGGTTGTGATAACCAAACTTAATGCCACTCTGACGCAGCAATTCACCTACCTTATTAAAGATGTCAGCAACAGCCTGTGCATCCTCAAGGTTGTTGATTGTAGGCAGACTTGGCTGAACGATGTAGTCAACACCAAACATCTTGTGATCTGGAATAATCTTCTTCCAGAAATCCAGGATCTTGGTCTCTGTAGACTTGTCGTACTTAGCACCACGTTCAAGAGTCGGAGTCATGTGTGAGCTGATAATCTTTATACCAGCATCATCAGCCATTTTCTTGAAATCAGCTGCAGAGGTAGGCTTGCTGCCACCACCCCAGCTTGAGAACTGACCATGACCAGCCTTGTCATCAAAGCCGTAGAAAGCCAGCTCAACTTGGTCGTAACCAAAACTCTTCATCTTCTTCAGTGCATCTGCTGGATTATTCAGCAATTCACCTCCGAGAGAGTAAGCCTGGAAACCAAGATTGGTACCAGCCTTAGGAGCCTGTGCTGTAGCAGCTGTAACGCCGTCAACACCATTCATGCCATTAGCTGCACTCATCTTAGAAGCAGCCAAAGCACCCAGCGTCATAAAAGACGCACTCTTCAGAAATTCTCTTCTGTTTGTCATAAATTTATAAAAAAAAAGTTTTAAATAATCACCATTTGGGGTCAAAGTTACTACAATTTTTCTAAATCACAAAGTTTCTAAGCATAAAAACGCAGTAATGATTTTTTGAATTTTAGTAAGATTTCTCTAATTTTGGACAAAATTTAATCATCAACGCACTATTACATACAAATCCAGATGTTATTACCATATTACAAAAAAACAATTGAAGCAGGATGCGATGAAGCTGGTAGAGGATGCTTAGCAGGCTCTGTATATGCGGCTGCTGTTATATTACCACTTGATTATAAGAACGAATTATTGAATGACTCGAAACAACTAACCGAACATCAACGATATTTGCTAAGGCCCATCATTGAGCACGATGCGCTGGCTTGGGCTATAGGAATTGTTACTCCTGAGGAAATCGATAAAATAAATATTTTAAACGCATCGATACTGGCCATGCACCGTGCACTTAAGCAACTTACCCCTCAACCTACACATATCATTGTAGATGGGAACCGTTTTAAATCATACGAAAACATACCCTATCAAACTATTGTCAAAGGTGATGGAAAATATCTAAGCATTGCTGCTGCCTCTATTCTGGCTAAAACGTACCGTGATGATTATATGAACGAATTGGATGTTCAATATCCAAATTATGGATGGAGCCACAATAAAGGCTACCCCACCAAGGCTCATCGTGAAGCTATCAAACAGTTAGGGCCTACGCCCTTTCACCGCATGAGTTATAATCTGCTGGGAGATGGACAACTTTCATTTGATTTTTAATTTTTGAGCTAAATGTTTTCACAATTGAAAGCAAATCTATACATTTGCAAATTATAATTAAACCAATTAAAAAACATGAAATTTACCTATTTATTAATGATGGCATTGGTTTTGATAACCGCATTGCCAGCATCGGCACAATTCCGCCGGACTCCAACTCCTAACGACACACTTCAATCTGTTAGAGTATCACCTAAAGGTGACGTGACTTTCAGCATTTATGCTCCTAATGCCAAGGAAGTACAAATTAGTGCTGAATGTGTGCCTTGGGGACAACAGGCTAAAGTAACAAAGAATAACGTTGGAGTATGGTCAACCACCATTCCTAATGTGAAAGATGGAGTGTATCGATATAACTTCATTGTAGATGGCATAACTGTACAAGATGCTAAAGATGATGGTGTGGCAAACGCAAGGGCATTGGCTGTAGTAGCTACAGAAGCTGATGCTTTTTTCGCAAATAAGAATGTTCCTCATGGAGCTGTTGCTCAGCGTTGGTATTACTCCAAGACATTGAAGGAAATGCGACGCATGCATATTTGGACTCCCGCTGGTTACGAAAAATCTGCAGACAAGCTGCCAGTTTTATACCTAGTACATGGTGGGGGTGACAATGATACATCATGGCCAGGTGTAGGGCATGCAGGCTTCATTCTTGACAATCTTTTGGCTGAAGGAAAGATGGTTCCTATGGTAGTAGTCATGCCTAATGGCAGCATTGATACACCAGACGGTAATGTACATAGCGAAGTGCCACTTTTCGCTGAAGATATGATACAAAGCATTATTCCATTCGTGGAAGACAATTATCGAGTGCTAACAGACAAAGATCATCGTGCAATGGCAGGTCTTTCTATGGGTGGCATGGAGACCATGGAAACTGCTTTATATCACCCAGAGATGTTCAGCTATGTATGGGTGCTCAGTTCTTCTTTCGCACCTGGCGATAAGAATAAATATGAAGCTGAACGCATACACCTGAAAAAAGATGCTGAGCGCATTATGAAAAACGTGAAACAATTAGTCTTTACACAAGGCGGACCTGAAGATATTGCCTATAACAACTGCAAGGAAACTCTTAAACTGTTCGACGAAGCAGGCATTAAGTATGAGTTCAGCGAGATGCCCGGCGGTCATAGCTGGCATGTGTGGAGACACAACCTACGTGATCTTGCACCAAGATTATTCAAATAATTATTTAATCATTTTATATTATGAAGAAAACATTAATCACAATGGTATTGGCATTCTTTGCCATTACAGGCTTTGCACAGCAAGCATTATTCAGCCGAAATGTAGTTAAGTCTCCTGAGATTAACTCCGACAACACCGTTACTTTCCGTCTGCATGCGCCAAAAGCTATCACTGTTCAGTTGACAGGTGACTGCGTGGATGGTGTTGTAAGCATGAAGGAGGACTCGTTAGGCGTTTGGAGCTACACTACTGGCAAGTTGGCACCTGAGCTCTATTCTTACAGTTTTATTGTAAACGGTATGCGCATTCCTGATCCTTCTAACATCTATCAGAATCGTGATGTAGCAACTTGGACTAACATCTTTATTGTCAGCGAACAGAAAGGTGACAAGGGTGATCTTTACAGTGTGAACAAAGTGCCTCATGGCAATCTTTCAAAAGTTTGGTATGAAAGCCCAACTTTAAAACTTACTCGCCGCATGACAGTTTATACACCTGCTGGCTACGAGAAAGGCAAGAATTACCCTGTACTTTACTTGTTACACGGTGCTGGTGGTGATGAGAATGCATGGTCAGAATTGGGTCGTGCAGCCCAGATCCTGGACAACCTGATTGCTGCAGGCAAGGCTAAACCTATGCTTGTTGTAATGACCAATGGTAATCCTAACACTGCAGCTGCTCCTGGTGAATGGGACTTTGGTATGTACCAGCCATCTATGGGACGTGGAGGTGTTCAGCTTCCTCAGGCTGCGGCTAGTATGGACGAAAGCTTCATGGATGTTGTTAATTTTATTGAGAAAAATTACAAAGTTGCTAAGGATAAAGCTAATCGCGCTATTTGCGGTTTGTCAATGGGTGGTGGTCACTCTTTTGCCATCTCAAAACGTTTCCCTGGCAAATTTGACTATGTGGGTCTGTTCTCAGCTGCTGTTAGTGTGGGCCAATGGGGCGATCCAACTCCTCTAATCGAGCGCATGAACAAGGATGCTGAATATAACAAGCAAATGGCTGCCCTCTTCGGTGCTAAACCAAAGCTTTACTGGATAGCTATTGGTAAGACTGACTTCTTGTATCAGCAGAACGCCGACCTCCGCAAATGGCTTGACAGCAAAGGTTATCCATATACTTATCGCGAAACTGATGGTGGACACATCTGGCGTAACTGGCGTATCTACTTGAGCGAGTTCTCTCAAATGATATTTAAATAATTAACTATTAACATCTTTGCCCCTCAGGGCATTTACAATAAAAGGGGTGAAACCGAAAGGTGGAACCCCTTTCTGGTAGAATTTTAAAACATGAAATTACATCTTTTTTGTATTATTGGCATCATTGCATTATCAGCTTGTACTAGTCAACAACCTGCAAATAACCCTATATTAAGTGTCGAAGGTGGACAAATCCAAGGTATAGCTTCAAACGACTCCTCCGTTACCGTATTCAAAGGCGTACCTTATGCAGCTGCTCCTATTGGCGATTTACGATGGAAAGCGCCACAACCCGTTAAAGCTTGGGACGGCGTAAGAATAGCTGACACTTGGGGTGCTGCAGCCATGCAGAACAGTGGTAAGGCCACAGGGGATTTTTATTATAAAGAATTTTATGCTGAAGGCGACCCTCAATTCAGCGAAGACTGCCTCTATCTGAACATCTGGACACCATCAAATGCTGTGGGTCAAGCTGAGAAGAAACTACCTGTTGCTATGTGGATTCATGGTGGAGCTTATGACCACGGATATGGCTATGAGATAACTATGGATGGTGATGCTTGGGCTAAACGAGGTGTCATCTTAGTGACTATCAATTACCGTGTAGGCATCTTTGGTTTTTTAGCTCACCCTGAATTGATTGCCGAGGACGCTCAACATTCATCAGGCAACTATGGCACTCAAGACCAAATTGCTGCTCTTAAATGGATCAAGAACAATATTTCACAATTTGGTGGGGATCCCTCGAATATTACTATTCTCGGACAAAGTGCCGGAGCTGCAAGCATTAAGAATCTAGTGAGTTCACCTTTGTCAAAGGAACTCGTCAGTCATGCTATCATCCAGAGTGCTGGCGGTATCGACGAACAAGTAATGCCTGAGCAGCCATTAGAAGAGTTTGCTGATTTATGCAAGCAGCTAATGGATGAAAACGGTCTTACTGACTTGCAGAAGATGCGTGCCGCCAGTGCCGACGAATTATTAAAGATTTTCAACAACAAACCTGCCCAGCTGCGTTTTCGCCCACATTACGACGGAGTTGTTCTGAATAATAACTTCACAGCCTCTACCTTAGATGGCTCCATCGCTGATATTCCGTATATGATTGGTTATTGCGCCAACGACAATCCCTCTATGGGAGCAGGCATCCAGCGTTTCGCTACAGAGCGTAAGAAACAAGGATCCAAACCTGTATATACGTATATATTTGCCCGTCCATTGCCTGGTGATGATGCTGGTTCTTTCCATTCATCCGAATTATGGTTCATGTTCCACACCCTTGATCGTGCTTGGCGACCATTTACGAAAGCTGACTATAGGTTGGCTGATGAAATGACAGATGCCTGGACTAACTTTGCCAAGACAGGCAATCCTAATGCTCCATCAAGTAATAATTGGAAACCTTACAATCCCGAAAATGATTTCACATATGTGTTCGATATCGAGTAAAACGAAAAGAGGGTGCTTCGGCACCCTCTTACTATTTATCATCATTGATTATTTGGAGTGTGAAATTATCTGTCACTACCATTAAGTGTACGAATGATCACCACTCCATTGGCGCCACGGGCACCATATGCACTACCATCGCGATCAACAGAAAGTTCTGCAATATCCTCCACTGCTACAACGTCATTAGGATTTGCTACATTGTAAGGAACACCATCTACCACATAGAGCGGAGGCTCTGGACCACGCATGGAGTTTCTTCCTCTTGTGATAGAAAGGATTTTCACACCATCTGACATTACCTCTTGAGCACCGGGCACAAAGCGTCTGATTACATCGGCAACGCTCTTCATACCACTACGCATTATGTAATCATGGGTAATAGCAGAGCCTTTTTTCATCTGCGGCACAGGGAAATAAGGCACAGTCACTTCATCCAGATTACCACTCACAGTAAATGTTTCTTTCCCCAAGTTGATGGTAATATCTTTCAGCTCGCCCACCACAATTTTGGCATCATACTTACTATTCACTGATATTTGCAACGTATCGTCTGGCGTAACGTTAGATAATACAAAGCGTCCCCGTCTTGTCTGTAACGGCTGACGAATGTCCTATCTTAAGCCAAACGCTTACATTCTTTTGTGGTTTCCCATCCTTTAAAATGGTTCCCGTCAGGTCTTGTGCCTGCATGGTTTGTCCAAGCAGCAAGACCATCATTCCAACTAATGCAACTAACTTCTTCATGGTAACAATGTGTTTAGTGTTATTGTATTTGCAAAAGTAAAAAAAAATCAAAAGTAGCTACATTAGAGTGTAAATTCACCTGTCACTACCTTTCATTGTACGGATAATCACCACACCATTGGCACCACGTGCACCATAACCACTGCCATCACGATCAACAGTAAGCTCTGCTACATCATCCATAGATAGGAGATTGTCGACCTCTACCCATGACTCGTAAGGAATGCCATCAATGATAAACAAGGGGGGACTCAAATGATCACGCATCGAGTTAGGCCCTCGTAAGATAGAAAGAATTCTTTCATTTGTTATTGGATCCTCGATATACTGCGCGCCAG